>JBJOQF010000331.1:0-12471 GCA_046050185.1 Bacteroidota bacterium | reverse complement strand
AAACCAATGAAATCGTAATAGTTAGCTGTTAAAAGTATTGTTTGTTGAAATAAATTAAAAATACAGTTTTCAAAACGAACCAATTTATTTGCATTAAAAAACAATTTTAGTAAAAGACAATACTAAATTTGATGAATTTATGTGGATATATAAAATAGTTAAAGGGGTTAAAATTACCTTCTACAGTAACTTTACCCCTTTAAATTTAAACTTCAATCGCTTTATTTATAACTTTATATCAGCAATATCATTATAATGTGCTTTTTGTAAAATGGTTCCTTTTTCAAGGACTACAATACTAGGATTAGCTCTTTCGATTGTTTTTAAAGCTGTAGCATCACAGAAATAAAAATCAAATGTTATTCCGAATTCCTTTTTTGATTTTGCAATTTCTTCTGGTGAAGAAGTTGTCATTCCTATTACTTTATAGCCTTTTGCTTTAGCTTCCTGATTCAATTTTTCTAATTTAATTAAACCTTCTTTATCAGCATGAACTAAATCATAAGCCACAATCATGACTAATTTTGGCTCATTTAAGAACTCCTCTTTATAATCAGACCCTTCTTTTTCCATAGTAAAATCATGAATAGGAGGGATGTAACCTTCCGTAATCACTTTGTCTTTTCTGTCTACAAAAGTTGCTCCTTCCGGTAGTGCCGTTAAATCTTTTTCATTAAATTCTTTGTCAACACCATTTACTTTATAGATAAAAATCATTTCGACTACACTTTTTGGTGCATTATCAGGAATTCTCATTCCTTTTTGGATGTTGGTTCCTACTTTATACGGGCGAAAATCGATTATAGGCAAATGATTGATAACCCAATAGCCAATAAAAGCACAAGAAGCGATACTTGCAAAAGCCAAAATATTTTGAACGGTATTTCCAAATAACGGTTTTACCAATTTTTTATTGAAAAATAAAATCAGAATAAAAAACAACAAAACCACATCTTTAGTAAAGGATTGCCATGGCGTAATATGTAAAGCATCACCAAAACAACCGCAGTCTTTAACAACATCAAAATAGGCAGAATAAAAGGTTAGGAAAGTAAAAAACACAATCAATAGCAATAAACTATTAATTGTAAATTTTGATTTGTAACCAATGAGTAACATAACACCCAAAACAACTTCAAGGATAACTAAAAATAAAGCAATCACTAATGCAAATGGTACTAAGAAAGGCATATTGAAAACGGGCTCGCCAAAATACTCGGTCAGTTTATAAGAAAAACCAATTGGGTCGTTCAACTTTATTAATCCCGAAATAATAAATAAGATTCCAACGAAAATTCGGGAGAATTGAGTAATTATATTTTTCATAGTTTTATTTTAATTTTTATTTCCAAAACCCATTAAAATCAATGCAAAAATCGAATAATTTATCATATCCTGATAATTAGCATCAATGCCTTCAGAAACTAATGTTTTTCCTTTATTGTCTTCAATTTGTTTCACACGAAGTAGTTTTTGCAAAATCAAATCCGTTAATGAACTGACACGCATATCGCGCCAAGCTTCACCATAATCATGATTTTTGGCTTCCATTAAATCTTTGGTCAGTTTAACTTTGGCATCGTATAATTCGGTTGCTTTTGAAACTTCTAAATCGGGTTGGTCTGCAACGCCTAATTCCAATTGGATTAATGCCATAATGGAATAATTGATAATCCCGATGAATTCACCCGTTTCATCTTCATCAATTTTACGAACTTCGTTTTCTTGTAAACTTCTTATTCTTTGGGCTTTAATATAGATTTGATCAGTCAGTGAAGGCAATCTTAAAATACGCCATGCACATCCGTAATCTTTCATTTTGTTGATAAACAGCGAACGACAAATCGCAATCACAGTATCATATTCCTTTGAAGTATTCTTCATTATTGGTGTATATTTGTCTAAAATTTTTTCAAAAATAGCATATTTTTTTTGAATGTAGAATTTTGAAGTCTTTAAAACTGTAAACAAATGACTATTAACTGCAAAGGAAAACTCATCGACTTATCAACTCCTAAAGTAATGGGGATTTTGAATGTTACACCCAACTCTTTTTTTGATGGAGGAAAGTATAAAAATGAAAACGAAATACTTTCTCGAGTTGAAAAAATGCTTATTGACGGAGCGACTTTCATTGATTTAGGCGCTTATTCCAGTAAGCCTAGTGCCGAATTTGTTTCGGAAGAAGAAGAGATTTTAAGACTTGTTCCTGTTGTTGATTTGATTCTAAAAAATTTCTCCGAAACGATTATCTCAATTGATACTTTTAGGAGTAAAGTGGCAAAAGTCTCTATCGAAAGTGGAGCAGCTATCATCAATGACATTGCTGCAGGAAATCTGGACGAAAAGATGTTTGAGATAATTGCAAAATATAATGTTCCTTATATTATGATGCACATGCGTGGTAATCCTCAGACGATGCAAACGCTTACAAATTATGACGATATTGTAAAAGAAATGGTTTTCTATTTTTCGGAACGAATTGCTAAAGCAAGAAGTTTTGGAATCAATGATTTAATTATAGATCCGGGCTTTGGCTTTGCCAAAACACTAGGACAAAATTACGAAGTATTTCAAAAAATGGAATTGTTTAGCCTATTAGAATTGCCAATGCTGATAGGGATTTCCAGAAAATCAATGATTTATAAAACACTGAATTCTAATGCGGAACAGGCATTAAATGGCACTACTGTTTTAAATACTTTGGCATTGACCAAAAGGGCAAAAATTCTTCGGGTTCATGATGTTAAAGAAGCTATGGAATGTGTTGCCTTATTTAATAAAATCAATCCTTAAATATGAAATGTTTTAGTTTGATTGTTTTTTTTATGTTGTTTTCTTGTTAAACTATCTTTCTTATTTAGATTTGATAAAGATTTAAGATTTGAAAGTTATATAAAAAATAAAATTTTCATTGAAAGTTTAAAAGTAGAAATGAAAAGGAATCAAGAATTGATTTATTAAACTTCAAACAAAGAAAACTTTATACAAAAATAATTACTGATGATGGTACGGTTCGTTCCTCAAAATTGTAAAACCACGATACAATTGTTCGATAAAAAATAGACGCACCATTTGGTGGGAGAATGTCATCAAGGAAAGTGAGATTTTTCCTTGCGATTTAGCATAAACAGTTTCCGAAAATCCATAAGGACCACCAATTACAAAAACTAAAGTCTTAACGCCTGAGTTCATTTTTTTTTGTAATTCCTCTGAAAATCCAATACTGGAAAATTTTTTTCCATTTTCATCTAATAAAATGAGTTGGTCTGTTGGAGTAATTTTTGCCAAAATCAATTCACCTTCTTTTTCTTTTTGTTGGCTTTCAGATAAGTTTTTTACGTTCTTGATATCCGGGATAATATCCAGATCGAACTTGATGTAAAAAGACAAACGCTTGGTGTAATCGTCTATCAAAGATTGTAAGGCTTTGTTATCGGTTTTTCCAATAGCAATAAGTTTGATGTTCATTTTTTGGAATTTCAGAGGCGCAAAGATAGAGAAATTAAGAGTTTAAAATAGCGCTACATTTTTTTATAGTTGTTAAACCTTATATTTTAGAAAAGAACGTTGCATCTACTTTTAGTTAAACCCATTTTGTAATAAAGGGATTATTTTAGCATTATATTTTAATGCCTGTACTTGCTCAACTGTTAATGGTTTTTCATAAAATTCAATAATATTTTGATATGAATCAGCCTTTTTTCTGTCAAAATTATCTGACGAAGAGGTCAGCATTATTACAAAAATTCGATCTTGAATTCCGTGTTTTTTTATTTCATCTAAAAATTCCCAGCCATTCATCACGGGCATATTTATATCAAGAAACACCAAATAATTATTTTTTTTATTGCTAAGTATTTGATTATTAATAATGTGTTCTATGGCAGTCTTACCATTTTTAAAACAAAAAGGAGTTTCGTTAAATCCGTTTTTTTTCAGTAATAATTTATTTATGGTTAGAATTATTGGGTCATCATCTACCAATAATAATTGAAGTTGTTTTTCATTTTCTTCGGTGTTTGAAAGAGTTTTTTTAGGATTGTCAAGTTTAATAGTTGGATTGCTTATTTCAATTTCATAGGTTTTATTTGATATTTCGTGTATTACTTTATCAAGTTCATTAGCTGATATAGATATGTAATCTAATAGTTCTTTAGTTTCAACCTCGTCTTTATCTTGTGAATTAATTAAGTTAACCAGGCTCATTATTCTTGTTAGTGGTGCACGAATAACATGAGATTGCATCCAGGCAATTTCTTTTAATTGTTTATTTTGAAATTGAATTGTTTTGAATTGTTTTTTAAATGTTGAAAGATCTCGTACAAAATAAATAAGAATATTTGCTGTGTCTTCTTTTACAGTTGCAACAAATATTTCAACAGGTATTTCAATTCCATTTTTATGCGCAACCATGAGTTCTATTTCGTTGCGAAATTCTGATTTTTCGGCTTGTTTAATAAACTTTTTAAGCTCGTTTGTCTGGGCTTTTTCTGTATCGGCAGCTAGTATTGTTTTATATATATTTTTATTTAATACTTCCTCTTCTTTCCATCCAAACATTTTTTGCGCAAGCGGATTAAATAAAATAATGGAGCCATCCTCTTTTGTTATTATTATTGAGATTAATGAAGAATCAATTACTTTGTTTTTTAAATAATCAGATTGAAATTTTTTTACCTGTGCATTTTTTAATTCAATTAAATTTTGAATCAAATATTTAACCCTTTCTATAGAATCATATTCTGAATGGGATATTTTTCTTATTTTGTTATGATAAATAGCAAATGTACCTATTAACTTGTCATTTTCTATTATTAATGGGATTGACCAACAAGATTTTAAATTAAATGATAAAGCTAAATCCTTATAGTTTTTCCAAAGGTTATCTGTTTCTATATCAGAAACAAATACATTTTCTTTTTTGAATGCAGCTGTACCACAAGATCCTTGATTACTTCCTATTTTACTGCCATCAATAACTTTTATATATTCAGGTGAAAGTTCAGGTGAAACCCAATTATATAATTTATCATCCTCTATTCGAAGTGTTGAAAATATCATTTTAGGATGTATATCTTTCAAACTTATAGCAACTTTGTATAATATTTCTTTTATAGATAAATCAGAATTATTTGCTAGAGATGTATAAATGTTTTTTTCAAGACTAACTATTCCTTCGTTTCTTTTTCTTTCTGATATATCTGTAACAAAAAATGCAAGTCCTTCATTGACATTTGAGGTTGTTATAAAATACCAGGCATCTAAAATTTCGCTGTAAATTTCTATAGCGCCATTAGTTTTCTGTCTAATTAATTTATAAAAATTCTTAGTCGTTTCGGAATTTCCAAAAATATTAAAAACATCAAATAAATTAGTGTCTAATACAATGCTTCTTTTAAGACCGGTTAATTCCTCAATTGCTAAATTCCAATCCTTGATAACGAAGTTTTTGTTTACAAGGCAATACCCTTCGTGTATATTGTTTATAGCATTGTAAAGTAGAAATTCTTGTTTTTTCTTGTCAGTAATATCTACAAAGAAACCTTGTGTACTAATTAATTTACCATCAATGAAACTAGCAACAATTAATGCTTTTGTAAAAAGTTTTTTTCCTTTGAATGATATAAATTCAATTTCAGCATTTGTATGCGTTTTGCCATTCAAAATTTCTCGAAATAATTTTTTGGACAGTTCTTTGGAGTCAGGATGAATAAATTCTAAAATATTTTTACCCAACACATTTTCAATTTCATAACCTAATTTTTCAATCCATTTATCATTTACAAATTTGATTATTCCATTTGAATCGACAGATTGAATTAAATCATTTGAATTGTTTAGAATATTTATATAATTTTGATTTGTCTCCAGTAATTTTGTTCTGTTTTTTTCTAGATTAAGCTCTAATATTTTTTGGGATGTTATATCAACACAAGTTCCAATTAATACATTACCAAAAATTGATTTTGAGATTTCAGCTTTTGTCCAAATCCAAATCCAATTTCCATTTTTTTGAGCCAGTCTAAAGGATATGTCTAAATATGATATGGGATTAGAAACATAATCATTGAATTTTGTTACAAATAGTTCTTTATCGTCTGGATGAATATATTGTAAAACTTCAAAATAGAAATTCCGATTTATTTCATCTCCTGAAATTTCATCTCCTCTACCTATTAAGTTGTAAAATTCCTTAGTGATGGTGCCTGAAAAATCAGGAAGTGTCAATTCCCATAATCCAAGATGATTTGATAGTGTTACAATATCAAATTTTGATTTATAGGCAGAAAGTCTTGATTGAATTTTATTAGAATTTTCTTCGATAAGTTTTCTTTCTGTAATATCCTCTATCGAACCATTCCAAAAAACGATATCATCAGTTTTTTTAAAAGGGTGTGATATCATTTTATAATAGCTAATTTTCCCTTCTTTATTGATAGCTTTTGTTACCATCATAAAAGTGGAAAGATTTTGATATGATTCGTTTATTTTTTCAAGGAATTCTTTTTGGTCTTCAGGATGGATTTTGCTAATTACTTTATGTAAATTTATTTCACCATTGTTTTCTAACATATCCGAAAACATTAATTTGAATTCTTCATTTACATAAGGAAATGACATTTTTCGAATACTATTCATTTGAAAACTATACAATGCAATTGGGGAATCTTTAATTACACCTTGTATTAATTTATTTTTTTCTAATGAAAGTTTATATAAATTTTGAAGTTCTAAAATTAATTCTTTGTTTTTTTTGTTTGTATGAACTAATTGCTCTTCAAATGACTTTCTTTGAATGATTTCAAAAATTGAAAAAGAGGTGCCAATTATTTTGTTATTCGTATCGGTCTTTTTTTGACAATTAATTAGTACTGGGATTTCTTTTCCTTTTTTTGATAATAATAGGATATTTACCTCATTTAGATATCCTTGCATTTTAATTATTGGAAAAAGATGGGTTTCAAAAAAAATTTTAGATCCTTTGGATAGTATGTCAAAAATAGATTTTTTATTGATTAATTCGGATTCATTGTATCCTAAGACATTGTATAAAAATTGGTTAGCTTCTAATATTTTTCCACAAGGAGAGGTGTAGGTATATCCACATGGAATATCATCTAATATAGTGTTGATTTTTAGGGTGCTATGAGATGATTTCATAGGCTATTATATAAATTGTTTAATTAAATCAATTATAATTTCTGGATAACTGAGGTGTGGTGTGTGGCCAATCGTATCTATAATTTTTAATTCGGCAAAAGGAATGTTTTTATGAAGATATTCTCCTACTTGTATAGGAGCTATTGTATCCACCTTAGATTGAATAATAAGAGTTTTATGCTTTAGTTTCTTTATGTCCTTACGATTATCTCCCAAAAAAGCAACATGGGCAAAATGGGTTGCTATTTCAGGATTATTTTTACAAAAACTGGTGGATAATTCAGTTGTAATTTCAGATGAATTGTTTTCCCCTGTTATTACAGAAGCGATATTATTGGACCAACCTAAATAATTATAATTAAGGATTTCTATCATTTCGTTAATATCCTCTTGATTAAATCCTCCAATATAACCTGTTTCATTAATATATCTAGGAGAGGGAGCAATCATTATGACTTTACTAAATAATTCAGGTCTTTTATTTGCTGCTAAAGTAGCAATCATTGCACCTACTGAATGACCTATCAAAACACTATTTTGTAATGAAAAACTATCACATATTTCAATTATATCATCAGCATAACCGTCAAGAGTGTTGTATTTTAAATAATCATAAGCTTTTATATCAGAGTCACCTGTCCCTACTAAATCAATTAAAACTATCTTGTGATTATCTATAAAAGAAGGGGTGATAAATCTCCACATTTCTTGATTACAACCATAGCCATGAATAAAGAAAAGTATTTTTTCACCTTCACCGATGAGTTTAATATTGTTTTTTTTTATCAATTCTGAATGCATACGTAACTCAAATAAATATTTAAAATATTTTTTGTGGTTTAAATTTTTAGCTGTGTGTAAAAACCACGCATTGTAAAATTAAAAATAAAAATCAAAATATTTTGTTTTTTATTTTAAAAAATATTAAAAAAAAATAACAATAGGCTCGTTGTTTTATAAAATATTAAATTAGCAATTAGTCTGCATCAATCACTTGAAAGATAATTATAGGTACAATTCTTGGAATATTTTTTTAGTATTGTTTATAGTTTTTTTACTGTTTATAGTTTTTACTCTACTTTTTTTGTTTAATATTTTAAAGGTTTGATAAGTTTAAAATATAGCTTTTGATAAGACTTTTTTTTTGACTTCGTTTTTTTTGAAAAAAAGATACATTGGCAATGTTTTTGTGCTATTTTAAAAAAAAATAAAGTCAAAAATTGATTACATGAAAAAAATAATTTTCTTGCTTACTATTTTATGTTTAACATTTATTTCTTGCAATACAGTTAAACCAATCACAAGTAAAACAACGTCGCTAGAGGGAACTTGGGAGTTAAATTATGTTACAGGATCTAAAATAGCTTTTGATAGATTGTATCCAAATAAAAAACCAATCCTCATTTTTGATTTGAAAAAGAACAGTATTTCAGGAAGTAACAGTTGTAATCGTTATTCCGGAAAATTAAATAGTAATGGAAGTAAAATCAGTTTCAAAGAACCAATGGCAGTTACTAAAATGTTTTGTCCAGGAGATAGGGAGAATATTTATATGTCAACTCTTCAAAAAATAGATTCTTATTCTATTTCAGAAGATAGAAAGACATTAAACTTCATCATGGATGATATCGTTATGATGCGTTTTGAGAAAAAATAGGTTTTAAATTTTTTTTGAAGGTCTATTTAATATTTTACAAAATAATAACTTAATATTAAAAATATAATACCATGAAAACCAAAATAGCAATTTTAGTACTGTTTCTTTCGCTGATTGTAACGGCAAGTTATGCTCAGGAAAAAAGTAAGAAACAATTAAGAGCAGAACGTAAAATCGAAAAAGAGAAACAAATAGCATCGTTGATTGATTCTAAAGAGTTTGTTTTTATTGGAAGAACAGCCATAGGGCAAGGGTTTAGAAGTATAGATTTGACTACTAATTCTAATTATGTGGAATTTAAGCCAGATAAAATCAAGAGTGAAATGCCTTTTTTTGGTCGTGCTTATAGCAGTGTTGCTTATAGTAGTAAGGATGGTGGATTAAATTTTGAAGGAATCCCAAAAGAATTTACTATTGAAAAAGGGAAAAAAGATTATCAAATAATAACAGCTGTCAAGGGAGATACGGATGTATACACACTGTTTCTTTCCGTTTCTTTTGAGGGTAGTTCAACACTTACTATTAGTTCTAATAACCGAAGTTCGATTTCCTATAATGGAGAAATTAAAGCAATAGAAAAAAAAGAAAATAAGTAAATATTTAGTCAATTAAATAAACCGTCTTGTTCCTAAAAACAAGACGGTTTCTTGGTAAAACTAAAAACTATCTTTATATTCTAGATTCTAGAAACAATATTCATTTTTGGTTACTAATTTTGTAGTGATTATTTCTCTTAATCCCTCAATATTAGGCATATTAGTGTATTTTGTAAAACGTCGTAACCCCATTAACATCATACGTTGTTCATCACCTTCAGCAAAAGAGATTACACTTTCTTTTCCTTTTTGAGTAACTATATCTACTGCTTTGTACAAGTATAATTTTGCCATAGCAATTTGCTCTTGAACTTTGGCTTCTCCTTCTTTTTTGGCTAATTTTTCAGTTCTAAGAATAGTACTTTCTGCCATGTAGATTTCGATTAAGATATCTGAAGCCGCCATTAATAATTGTTGATGTGCATCTAAATCCGGGCCATGTTTTTGGACTGCTCCACCAGCAACCATTAAAAATGCTTTTTTCAATTTGCTAATCATTTCTTTTTCTTCAGCAAATAATTCAGAATAATCAGGTGTTTCAAAAGAAGGAATTCCCATTAATTCTTCTTGTACTTTTGATGCAGGTCCAAGTAAATCAACATGGCCTTTCATTGCTTTTTTGATTAACATCCCTACAGATAGCATTCTGTTGATTTCATTCGTACCTTCGTATATACGAGCAATTCTAGCATCTCTCCAAGCACTTTCCATTGGGGTATCTTCTGAGAATCCCATTCCACCAAAAATTTGAATTCCTTCGTCGGAACAATTTTGTACATCTTCTGAAACTGCCACTTTCAAAATGGAACATTCTATTGCATATTCTTCAACTCCTTTTAATTCAGCCTCTTGATGAGAAGCGCCTTCAGCCTCACGTACCATAATTCTATCTTCAATATCTTTAGCTGCTCTGTAAGAAGCACTTTCTCCCGCATAACAGCTAGTGGCCATTTCGGCTAATTTATAACGGATTGCACCAAACTGAGAAATTGCGGTGTTAAATTGAACTCTTTCGTTAGCATATTTTACCGAACCTGAAATCACTCTTCTTTGAGCATCAAGGCAAGCCGCAGCTAATTTTATACGACCTACATTCAAAGCATTCATTGCTATTTTGAAACCATTTCCTCTTTCAGAAAGCATGTTTTCAACCGGAACTTTTGTTTCACTAAAGAAAACCTGACGCGTAGAAGAGGCACGAATACCTAATTTGTGTTCTTCTTCACCCATTGAAATCCCATTATCTGGGGTATTTTCAAGGATAAAACCAGTAATGTTTTTATCATCACCAATACGAGCAAAAACAATAAATAAAGAACAAAATCCGGCATTCGAAATCCACATCTTTTGACCTGTAATTTTATAATGTGTTCCGTCTTCAGATAAAACGGCTTTTGTTTTTCCAGAATTTGCATCAGATCCTGCACCTGGTTCCGTTAAGCAATATGCACCAAACCATTCTCCTGAAGCTAATTTAGGAACGTATTTTTGTTTTTGTTCTTCTGTTCCATACAAAGTAATAGGCATCGTTCCAATTCCGGTATGTGCTCCAAAAGCAGTTGAAAATGAACCTGTTGCTCCCGAAATATAATCACATACCAGAACGGTATTTACAAATCCCATTCCCATTCCGCCATAAGCTTCAGGTACAGCTACGCTTAAGAAACCAAGATCTCCCGCTTTTTTCATACACTCTTGTGTATAAGCGTAATCTTTTTTCTCAAAACGATCTTTGTGTGCCCACAATTCTTTATCAACGAACTCTCTTACAGAGTCACGCATCATTAACTGTTCTTCATTGAAATCTTCCAGTGTGAATATATCTTCACATTTTGTTTCTTTTACGATGAATTGACCACCTCTTGTTTTGTCGCTCATTTCTTTATTATTTTAAATTTTAGAGTATAGAATATAGAAAATAGAGTATAGATTTTAGAGACTTTACTTTAAGCCGTTTTGAAAACCCATTGTCATTCTTTGAAATTCTTCTATTTTAATTTCTAATTGGTTAAATTGTATTTCATTTATATATTTTCTATGCGTAGCAATCAATAATTGTGTAATTAATTCAAAAGAGGAACCAAGAGAAATGTCTAAAAAATGGCTGAAAGATTTATCTGTTTTAGAAGAACCTTCGGCAATATTACTAGGCATCGAAACAGAGCATCTACTTATTTGAGAACTTAAATCATATCTTTCATGCTTTGGAAATTCTAATAATAAATCTGAAATATAATTTGCTATTGAAATTCCAAGTTGCCAAATTTTCAAGTTCTTATAATTATGCCTCATTCTGAATCTATTTTCTATTCTCTATATTCTATCCTCTTTTTTTCTCTCTCTATTCTATGTTCTATTCTCTTTATTCTTCTACATTAATTCGTAAATCCCCGCACTTCCTTGTCCAGTTCCCACACACATACTCACAATTCCGTATTTGTTTCCTCTGCGTTTCATTTCGTCGAATAGTTGAACAGACAATTTTGCTCCAGTACAGCCTAACGGATGGCCTAATGCAATTGCTCCGCCATTTACATTGATGATATCAGGATTTATATTTAGTTCGCGTGTAACTGCTAATGCTTGTGATGCAAATGCTTCGTTTAGTTCGATTAAATCAATATCATTCAAGGTTAACCCCGCTTGTTTTAATGCTTTTGGGATTGCTTTTACAGGTCCAATTCCCATGATTCGTGGTTCCACTCCAGCCGAAGCAAAGTTTACCAAACGGGCAATTGGTTCTAGATTCAATTCTTTTACCATTTCCTCACTCATGATTAAAACAAAAGCGGCTCCATCACTCATTTGGGATGAATTTCCTGCAGTTACGCTTCCATCTGCAGCGAAAACGGGTCTTAAACTGGCTAATGCTTCTGCAGAAGTTCCTACTCTTGGACCTTCATCTTTATTTACGATATAGGATTTGGTTTCTTTTTTACCGTTTTCGTTGATGAATGTTTGCTCAATGGTAATAGGAACAATTTGTTTATCGAATTTGCCTTCGGCTTGTGCTTTCAAAGCTTTCATATGCGATTGGTACGCAAATTCATCTTG
>JBJOQF010000330.1:0-9124 GCA_046050185.1 Bacteroidota bacterium | reverse complement strand
CGGCACAAACGGTGCGAAGACCTGCGGGTTTTTATACGCATTTAATGGAGAACGAAGAACGTTCCATCACAACTTTGCCAAAAGCGGCACAGGATTTATTACTCGATCATACCAATTGTCTTGAAGAATTAAAAGTGCTGACTACAGGTGTTTCATCCAATCAAAATATGCCAGTAACTTGGCACGGACCAGAGCTTGGAATTGGTTTACGGGCTTCCGCCAAATTATCCCAAATTCCCTATTCGTTTGATAATGCGCTGGTGGCTAATGAAGTTTTTCCGGAAGGGGAACTCGATGCCGATTTGCAACAAGTAGATTTACGAAAAACCAACAGTTGGCGTTTGAAATTAGGTCAAATAGAAACCACCGAAATGATTGAAGTGCAATTAGTGAATTCCGTAGCGCCTTTTGTATTGTGTAATCGCCTTTCGGAAGTGATGAAGAAAGACCATACAGGCAAAAAACACATCATCAATGTTTCGGCAATGGAAGGAAAATTTTATCGTGATTTTAAGGAAGATCGCCATCCACATACCAATATGGCCAAAGCAGCTTTGAATATGTTGACCCACACTGCTGCTGGAACTTTGGCCAAAGACGGAATTTTCATGAATGCCGTTGATACGGGTTGGGTTACCGATGAAGATCCTGCTGAATTAGCCAAAAGAAAACAAGAAGAAGAAGATTTTCAACCCCCTTTAGATATTGTCGATGGTGCTGCACGGGTAATGGATCCCTTGTTTGATGGAATTAACACAGGTAAACATTGGTGTGGAAAGTTTCTCAAAGATTACAATCCGATTGCTTGGTAGAATCCCTGTAATCCCCTGGGGGAAATTAGAAATAAGTAAAAACCACAACAGAATTAGATTTTGTTGTGGTTTTTATTTGAAATATATTTTAAGCAAGTTTAGGTTTAATGTAATAAATTGAACACTGGTTTTATCCCTCAATCTTCGCACTCAACTCAAACCAACGCTCTTCTTTTTCTTCGATTTTAGTAATGATGTTTTCTAGTTCTTTAGCTTTTTTCTCAATATCAGCATCGGCCACTTTTCCGTCAGAGAACAATTGTTCGATTTTGGCTTTGTCAATTTCTAAATCCTTAATTTCTCTTTCAATTTTCTGAAATTCTTTTTGTTCGTTGAACGTCAGGTTTCCAGTTGGATTGTTTTGTTTCCAGTCTTTTTTCTCCGCTTTGTTTTCCTCTTTTTGGGCTACATCAGCACTGTCTTCATAAGCTCTAAAATCAGAGTAATTTCCGGGAAAATCTTCTACCACACCATCACCTCTAAAAATGAATAAGTGATCCACAATTTTGTCCATAAAATAGCGGTCGTGAGAAACAACTAAAAGACAACCGGGATAATCCAAAAGAAAGCTTTCCAAAACATTCAGTGTAACAATATCTAAATCGTTAGTTGGCTCATCGAGAATCAAGAAGTTAGGATTCTGAATTAAAACGGTACACAAGTACAAACGCTTTAATTCTCCACCACTCAATCGATCTACAAAATCGTATTGTTTTTTAGCATCAAATAAGAAACGCTCCAATAATTGCGAAGCCGAAATCAATTTTCCTTTCATCAACGGAATAAATTCTCCGTACTCCTTAATTACATCAATCACACGTTGGCCTGGTTTTGGGTTGATGCCGCTTTGCGTATAATACCCCACTTTTATCGTTTCGCCAATCACTACTTTTCCACCATCAAGCGGTAAAGTTCCAGTCAATAAATTTAAGAAAGTCGATTTTCCAGTTCCATTTTTACCAATGATTCCAATGCGTTCTCCTCGTTGAAAATCAAAACTGAAATTATCCATGATGACATGATCCTTGAATTTTTTGGAGATTTTGTGAAGCTCAATAATCTTGCTTCCCATGCGTTCCATATTAATTTCGAGTTCCACTTTATTTTCACGACGGCGACTTTGTGCTTTTTCTTTAATTACATAAAAATCATCCTGACGCGATTTTGATTTAGTTGTTCTCGCTTTCGGTTGGCGGCGCATCCATTCCAGTTCTTTTACGAAAAGGTTCTGTGCTTTATCGACACTTGAGTTTTCGGAGGCAATTCGTTCCTCTTTTTTCTCTAAATAATAGGAGTAATTCCCTTTGTACTGGTATAATTTTCCGTTGTCTAATTCGATGATTTCGTTACAAACACGTTCCAAGAAAAAACGGTCGTGGGTCACCATAAACAAGGTAATGTTTTCTTTGGCAAAATAACTTTCAAGCCATTCAATCATCTCTAAATCCAAGTGATTCGTAGGTTCGTCCAGAATTAATAAATCAGGACGGTTTATCAAAATGATGGCTAGTGACAAACGTTTTTTCTGCCCACCCGAAAGATTTTTTACTTTTAGTTTAAAATCTTCTAACTTCAGTTTGAACAAAATTTGCTTGTACTGCGTTTCAAAATCCCAGGCGTTGTGCTGATCCATTCCGTCAAAAGCTTTTTGGTAGGCTTCTTCATCTTCAGGATTTTCTAATGCTTTTTCGTAGGCTTCAATTACTTTTAAGGTTTCATTATCAGATGCGAAAATACTTTCTTCAATCGTCAGTTCATCTTGCAAATTATTATTTTGTGAAAGGAATGCCATTTTGATTCCTTTTCTCAAAACCACTTGTCCAGTATCTGGCTCGTCTAAACCATTGATAATACTCATAATGGTTGTTTTTCCAGAACCATTTTTGGCTATGAAGGCAATTTTTTGGTCTTTATTAATTCCGAACGAGATATCTTTGAATAGTGTACGTTCACCAAAAGATTTCGAGATGTTTTCAACAGAAAGGTAATTCACAAGGCTAATTTTTTTTGCAAAAGTAATCTTTTGAAGTGAAACTTTGTGACTTTAATTCTTTGCGACTTTCCATCTTAAAATATATCTTTGAAAAATGCAACTATCCGTCATTATTCTCAATTATAACGTTCGTTATTTTCTGGAGCAATGTGTTTTAAGCGTTCAAAACGCCTTAGAAAACATTGATGGTGAAATTATTGTGGTGGATAATAATTCTCAGGACGATAGCTGCGAGATGATTAAACGTCGTTTTCCAAATGTAAAACTCCTTAAGAATAACGAAAATTTAGGTTTTCCCAAAGGTAATAATCTTGGAGTTGCTCATGCTCAAGGAGAATACATTTGTATTCTCAATCCCGATACTGTTATTGCCGAAGATACGTTTGTAAAAGTATTGGCTTTCGCCAAAAAACAAGCTGATTTAGGAATTGTAGGTTGTAAATTAATTGATGGAGCTGGAAATTTTCTTCCCGAAAGTAAACGTGGAGTTCCAACACCTTTTGTTGCTTTTACAAAAATCACAGGGTTGTATCAATTGTTTCCTAAATCAAAAATGTTTGGGAAATATTACGCCCAACATTTAAGCGAAAACCAAACGGGAAAAGTGGATATTCTCGTTGGAGCTTTTATGTTCATGAAAAGGGACTTGTATCTTGAAGTTGGTGGTTTTGATGAAGATTGTTTTATGTATTCAGATGATATTGATTTGTCATATATGATGTTGCAAAAAGGAAAATTTAATTATTATTTTCATGAAACAACAGTTATACATTATAAAGGAGAAAGTACAATTAAGAACGAAATGTATATGAAACGTTTTCAGGAAGCGATGCTTTTTTTTTATAAAAAGCATTTTAAAGTTTCTAAATTGTTTACCGTTTTTATGAAAATAGGTATTGTCTTTTTTTCTTTTTCAAAAATGTTTCAGGGGAAAACTATAATAAAAATGATTCCAAAATCATACCTGTTGTATTCGGCTAATCAAAAATTAGCGGATAAACTCAGTTTAGTTTTGCAAAAAAAAGTTTTATTTCACGATTTAAAAACAGAAAAAATGGTAATTTCGTCTTCGCTAAGAAGCGGGGATGGAACCGAAATTATTTTGGATAACGAATTCGTTTCTTTCAAAGAAAGTATCGCTATTCTCGAATCTTCAAGAAATAAGTTCCGAAGCGTCGGGATTACCTTTAAAATCATACCAAAAAACGCTAGTTTTTTAATTGGAAGTAATAATAGTAACGGAAGAGGTGAGATTGTAAAAATAGAGTGAAAAATTACATTAAATGTAATTTGTGTTTAAAATATTTAGTAATTTCGCAAACTGAAAATCAATATCACCTTTTAGGTTAACAATATGGCAAAATTTGAATTAAAACTTCCAAAAATGGGAGAAAGCGTTGCAGAAGCGACCATTACAAATTGGTTAAAACAAGTTGGAGACAAAATTGAAGCCGATGAAGCAGTGCTTGAAATTGCTACTGATAAAGTCGACAGTGAAGTGCCAAGTGAAGTTTCGGGTGTTTTAGTGGAACAATTGTTTGGTAAAGACGATTTAGTTCAAGTAGGACAAACCATTGCTATTATTGAAACTGATGATGTCGCTGTTGCTGAAACCGTAAATGAAATTACAGTTCCGGTTGAAGTTGCAGCAATTGAAAAAACAATTGAAATTGCTAAAGAAGCAGTTGCTGTTCCAACAGATTTCTCAAATTCCGAAAAATTCTTGTCGCCTTTGGTTAAAAATATAGCCAAAGAAGAAGGTGTTTCTATTGCAGAATTAGAATCGATTTCCGGAACTGGAAAAGAAGGAAGAGTAACTAAAAATGATATTTTAGATTACGTAAAAAATAGAACAAGTCAACCTGTAGTTTCGACTCCGGTTACAGCAGTTCAAAAAACAGTTATCGCTCCGGTTACTCAAAAAACAGCTCCGGTATCTGTAAGTGGAGGTGATGAAATTATAGAAATGGATAGAATGCGCAAGCTAATTGCGGGTTATATGATCACTTCTGTACAAACATCAGCTCACGTTCAGTCATTTATTGAAGTTGATGTGACGAACATTGTAAAATGGAGAGAAAAAAATAAAATTATTTTCGAAAAGAGAGAAGGAGAGAAGTTGACTTATACTCCAATTTTCATGGAAGCAGTCGCAAAAGCGCTGAAAGATTTTCCAGGAATGAATATTTCCATAGATGGTGATTTTATTATTAAGAAGAAAAATATCAACCTTGGAATGGCAGCGTCATTACCAAACGGAAATTTGATTGTTCCAGTGATTAAAAATGCGGATCAGTTAAATTTAGTTGGAATGGCAAAAGCGGTAAACGATTTAGGTGGTCGTGCAAAAGCAGGGAAATTAAAACCAGACGATACACAAGGCGGAACCTATACGGTTACGAATGTAGGAACTTTTGGGAGTGTTTTTGGTACGCCAATTATCAATCAACCACAAGTGGGAATTTTAGCGCTTGGAGCAATCCGTAAAATACCAGCGGTTATCGAGACTCCTGAAGGAGATTTTATCGGTATTCGTCAGAAAATGTTCCTGTCCCACAGTTATGATCATAGAGTCGTAGATGGAGCTTTAGGAGGAAGCTTCGTGAAAAGAGTAGCTGAATATCTTGAAGCTTTTGATATGGACAGAGATTTTTAAATTATATAGAAACAATTTAGACCCGACAGATTTTAAAAATTCGTCGGGTTTTTGTTTTATACATTCTTGTAAGAAACTGTTTTGTTATTTTTTTGATGTTTGATGAAACTTTAAACGAAATTAAACCCAAATTTCTATATTTGTACTCATACAAAATTTAAAAATGGAACTTAAACTCAATAAACCAATTTGCTTTTTCGATCTTGAAACCACAGGAATTGATATAGGAAAAGATAGAATTGTAGAAATTTCAATATTCAAAGTTTTTCCAAACGGAAACAAAGAAAGCAAAACATGGTTGGTAAATCCAACTATTCCTATTCCACCTCAAACAACGGCTGTCCATGGAATTACTGACGAAAAAGTAGCTAATGAGCCTACTTTTAATGAATTAGCGACACAAGTTTATAATATGATTAAAGACAGTGATTTGGCTGGATTTAATTCGGATCGTTTTGATATTCCGTTGTTAGCTGAAGAAATGTTGAGAGCCGGAGTAGATTTTGATATGAAAGGTAGGGTTTCAGTAGATGTACAAACGGTTTTTCATAAAATGGAAGAGCGTACATTAAGCGCAGCACACAAGTTTTATTGTGGAAAAACACTTGAAAATGCTCATTCTGCAGAAGCGGATACTATTGCAACTTACGAAATTTTAAAAGCACAATTAGACCGTTATCCTGAATTGGAAAACGATATGAAATCATTATCGGAATTTACTACAAGAAAGAAAATTGCTGATTTTGCAGGAATGATTGCTTTTGATAAGGATGATGAAGAAATTTTTGCTTTTGGAAAACATAAAGGATTGAAAGTGAATAAGGTTTTAGAAACTGAACCGGGTTATTTTAGTTGGATGCAAAATGCAGATTTTCCTTTGTATACCAAGAAAGTATTAACAGCGATAAAATTAAGAAAACTAAATACGAAATAGGTATTGGGGTTCTGGATGTTCAAAATATCTTACACCCAATACTCAGCTCCTAGAACTCAACATTCAACACTCAAATTATGAAAATAATCTGCATTGGTAGAAATTACGCCAACCATATAGAGGAATTGCATAACGAAAGACCTACAGAACCAGTAGTTTTTATGAAACCGGATTCGGCTATTTTATTGAAACAGCATCCGTTTGTAATACCTGAATTTTCGGAGGATATTCATCACGAAATTGAGATTATTGTAAAGATAAATAAGGTTGGTAAATACATCGAGCCTAAGTTTGCACATAAATATTATGAGGAAATTAGTGTGGGGATTGATTTTACTGCACGTGATTTGCAAAATAAATTAAAAGCTAAAGGTATGCCTTGGGAAAAAGCCAAAGCATTTGATGGGTCGGCGGTTATAGGAGAATTTTTACCGAAAAATCAATTTAGTTCATT
Source organism: Bacteroidota bacterium (assembly GCA_046050185.1). GTDB lineage: Bacteria > Bacteroidota > Bacteroidia > Flavobacteriales > Flavobacteriaceae > Flavobacterium. Next base: position 2,275 of record JBJOQF010000330.1, on the reverse strand, counting down.
AGAAAATATTACTTTTGAATTAACTAATAATAATAAAACGGTACAAATAGGTAATTCTAGTCTTATGTTGTGGAAAATTGATGAACTAATTTCGCATGTTTCTCAGTTTTTTACCTTAAAAATTGGAGATATCATTTTTACGGGAACCCCGGAAGGAGTCGCTGCTGTAAAGCCGGATGACGTTTTAGAAGGGTTTTTAGAAGGACAACAACTATTTAGAATACAAGTAAAATAATGGCTATAAACTACAACCTTTCAAAAGTGTACGCACTTTCAGACAATGATGCAGAATTTGTAAATGAAATTTTGACTTTGTTTGTTACCGAAGTTCCAGACGATTTATTGCAAATTAAAGAAGGAATAAAAAAGAAAGACCATAAGCATGCTTATGCCTATGCACACAAAATAAAACCAACCCTAGATTTATTGGGTTTAAACATGGCTTTTGAAGAAATTCTTCAAATTGAAGCTTGGACTAAAGTTGAAGGTAAAAAGAAAGATATCAAAGAGACTTTTAAAAGTGTCAAGAATCAAGTCAATGATGCTATCAAAGAAATTAAAAAAGACTTTGATTTGTAAGACCTCCTGAAAAAAAGGTAAGGCTATGCGTTGCATTCTAGCAAAACGAACTTACGAAGTAATCTCTAAAAAAAAAACAGGGACAGCTTTTACTTAATACGAAGTTCAGAGAATGCTAATAAAAGTAAAGTAATCCGTTACGCAAAAAAATAAGGAATGTGCTAATTTACACATTCCTTATTTTTTAGATTACAATTTCACGAAATCCTCCATTACTAAAAAAAATGAAAGCAACCATAGTTACTATAGGTGACGAGATTTTAATAGGCCAAATTGTTGATACAAATTCTGGTTTTATTGCTAAATCGTTAGATAAAATTGGTATTGAAATAAATGAAATGATTTCAATAAGCGACGATAAAAAACACATTTTAGATACGTTTGAAAAGCTTCAAAATACAGTAGATTTGGTTATTATTACTGGTGGTTTAGGGCCAACAAAAGATGATGTTACCAAGAAAACATTTTGTGATTATTTTGGGGATGAATTAATTGTTGATCATAAAGTTCTTGCCCATGTTACCCACCTTATAGAGGGGTTTTATAAACGGACAATTACTCAAATTAATAAAGACCAAGCATTAGTTCCTTCAAAATGTACCGTGCTTCATAATCAGGTGGGTACTGCGCCAGGTATGTGGATGAAAAAAGAAAATACGGTATTTATTTCACTTCCGGGAGTTCCTTTTGAAATGAAGTATTTAGTAGAGCATGAAATTATTCCAAAAGTAGTTCGTGAATATAAACGACCTTATATTATCCATAAAACAATTCTTACCTATGGTCAAGGAGAAAGTATGGTTGCTGAGCGTATTGAAGAATGGGAAAATAACCTTCCTGAATTTATAAAATTAGCTTATTTACCTGCACCGGGAAGTGTTCGTTTGCGTCTTTCAGCGCGAGGCACTGATAAAGAAAAATTAGAAGCCTCTATTGAAGAAAACGTAAAATCTTTGGATGCAATAATTCATGATATTATCGTTGGTTTTGATGATGACGAAACGCTAGAAGTTGTAATAGGAAAAATATTAAAGAAACAACATAAAACCATTTCTACTGCCGAAAGCTGTACAGGAGGGAAAATTGCTGAGGTTTTGACTTCGGTTTCAGGTTCTTCTAAATATTTTAAAGGGAGTGTGGTTTCTTATGCAACCGAGGTTAAAATTAATGTTTTGGGAATTTCGGAAAGTCTCATAAAAGAGCATTCTGTTGTGAGTAGCGAAGTGGTTTCTGCAATGGCTTTGAGTGTGCAAAAGATGATGAAAACAGATTACGCAATTGCAACAACTGGAAACGCAGGACCGTTAAAAGGGGATTCTGATGCAGAAGTTGGCAGCGTTTTTATCGCTTTGGCTACACCAACAGAAGTAATTGTTGAAGAATTTAATTTTGGTCAACCACGTGAAAAAGTGATAGATAGGGCCGTAATTAAAAGTTTAGAGCTATTACAGAAAGAAATTTTGAAAAATGTGTAATGTTTTCTTTGCGTAATAGGTTTATTTTTCTTTTCTTTGCACCCTGATTTTGAATAACGATAAAAGATAAGTATAATGTCAAGAGTTTGTGACCTTACAGGTAAAAGAGCGATGGTAGGAAATAACGTTTCTCACGCTATGAACAAAACTAAGAGAAAATTTTCTGTAAACTTAGTTAAAAAGCGTTTTTATCTTCCAGAAGAAGATAGATGGATTACTCT
>JBJOQF010000329.1:0-13467 GCA_046050185.1 Bacteroidota bacterium | reverse complement strand
ACGAAAAACAGATTGGGCAAGAAAACAAGTAGAAGACCTGTACATAAAAACATTACCTAAATTGCTAAAATAAGTTTAATTTAATTTATAAGAAACCATAACGCCACCTCTATAAGGAATCATTCCACACTTTTATTATAATCTTTAGCAACATCATAGCGCTCACCTGAACTGATGTAATATCCTTTATAAAAACCTTGACTGAAGCCACCTCCCAAAAAAACAATCTAACACAAACGTATCATTTATTTTAGCTTGGTATCCAATAGTTGCTCCTATAAGATATTCAAATCCTTTTTTATATTGATCAGTATTTAAATAATTCCATTTTTGGAAATTAAACATGGTAGCTTCAATATTTACTCCAAAATAAAAGCTATTGTATTTTTCATGTAGATGATAACGATATTCAGGAATAAAAATATAAAACTGTCTCGGTTTACCTTTTACGGATTTCCAAGGCGGAGCTAAAATGTCAAATTAAAAAGTAGATTTTTTCCCAATACTGGTTTCGATACTCACATTAGGTAATGATAATAAAGCAGTTAAAGCATTAACTTTCACATAGGTCTGACTTTGTAAATGGATTGAGAAGATAAGAATTACAATGACTAATAAATTTTTCATGATAAATTTTTCAAAATGCTTTGGAGAAGCATTTATATTGGCGGTAATATAAAGATTATTCTTTCAAAACGATTGTTAATTGTTTTTTTATATTGAAAAATTAAAATCAAATGTCATTCAAAATAGAATAAATAACAGTATCTAAAAAACGACCTTCATAAAATTCATTTTCTTTTAAATGAGCTTCTTTTACAAAACCATTTTTTTGCAGCACCTTTTCAGAACCAAAATTTTCGGGGGCAATTATCGCTTCAATTGAATGCAGTTGCATTACTTTAAAACCATAATTAACAACTTCTTTAATAGCTTCAGTTATGATGCCTTTTCCATTAAATTCAGGGAGGAGCATATAACCAATTTCGGCACGAAAATTTTCAGGTTTTATTCTATAATGTCCAATAAGGCCAATGAGTTTTGGGTCGCCTTTTAATGTAATTGCCCAATTGATTCCTTCGTTAGTTTCAATCTTAGCATCAATTATTGCTATATGTTCCAAGGCATCTTCAGTAGTTTTTGCTAAAGGTCTGGGAATATATTTCATAGTTTCCGGATTAGAACGTAAAGCAAAAATTTCATTTACATCATTTGCATCAATACGTCTTAATAATAAACGCTCGGTTTCAAGATTTGGAAATGGATTAAAATTTATAGTCAACATATTGTATTGCTTTTTTATAAATTAAAGTATTTCAATGCTAAATTCAGAATGGAATATTTCATTTGCATTCAAAATTTGAATTCCTTCTTTTTCAAATAGATTTCCGGCATTTTCGTTTGTATCCGAATAACCAAACCAAGGTTCGATGCAAAGAAATGGAGCATTCATTTTTGTCCAAATTCCTAAACTTGGAAAATCTTTAAAATTTACTCTCAAAACTGGATTTTCATTTTCCAAAATAGTCAACGAATTTGATTCTAATGTTTTAAAAATTAGTGCATCATTTTCGAATAATTGGTAGGTCAGTGGAATTCGGTTGTTTTGAACTTCTAATTTTTTAGTTTTATTAGAAATCAAATCATTTTCAAGAAGATAATATTCCAGTAGTTCTTCTTTTTCGAATTTCATAGAATAGTTCTCAAAATTTCCGGGTAAAGCAAATGCTGGGTGTGCTCCAATAGAAAATGGCATTTGTGATTTTCCTTTATTAATAACTTTATATTCAATACGTAAACTGTTTTCATCCAATGTGTAAATGAGCTGTAATTCAAATGCAAATGGATATGCTTTTAACGTTTCTTCAGAAGATTGTATCGAAAAAATAGCACTATTTTCTCTTTTTTCAACTAATTCAAATTCCATATCTCTGGCAAAACCATGACGTGATAAATGATATTCGTTGTCATTATATTGATAAGAGTTGCTTTTTAGTGTACCTACAATAGGAAATAAAATAGGAGAGTGCTTACCCCAAAAATTAGCATTTCCTTCCCAGATGTATTCTTTATTTTCATTATTCTTTAAAGAGCATAATTCAGCTCCAAAGTGCTTAATTTCAGCAGTTAGATTAGAGTTTTTAAGTATAGTAGTCAAAATAGTTTCCAGTTAATTTAAAAATTGATTTTAGATGGTAAATATATTTTATAATTTTTAATAATAATTGGGATTGATGCTAATTTTTATTTTCTTTAAAATTTTGCCAAATTTCTTTAAATTAGTTTGAAATTCTCTTTTTTTTCATTTATTTGTGATATAAATAAAATTAAAATGAAAAAAAGTAGCTTCAGAATCGTATTAAATTTGACTTTCTTATTGGGAGTTTCGTCTATTTGGGCACAACAAACTCCTACAAATGTACCAATTAACGCAGTTTCAAAGTATGATTATCATGATGCCTTTGCTCCTTTTTTTTATACAAAAAATGGAACAAGTACCCGTTCAGCTAGTGGTCAGCCAGGATCAGAATACTGGCAAAACAGAGCAGATTATCAATTGACAGCAAGATTGAATGATCAAAACAATGAAATTACCGGATCTGGGATTATAACTTACACGAATAACAGTCCGGACAAAATGAATTTTGTTTGGATGAATTTAGATCAAAATTTATTTAAATCAGATTCAAGAGGAAACGCAGTTGTTCCTATTACAGGAAGCCGAAATGGTGCTCAGGGTCAAATTTTTGACGGAGGGCATAAAATAAAATCGGTTAAAGTAATTGCTACCAATAATGGAAAGACGACTGAAACTGTTGCTAAATATGTAATTTCTGATACCAGAATGCAAGTTTTTATTCCTCAAGGATTGAATGCAAAGGGTGGAATTGTAAAAATTAAAATTGATTTTTCTTTTATATCACCTAACGAAGGTTCAGATAGAATGGGAGTATTGGAAACTAAAAACGGTAAAATATTTACAATCGCACAATGGTATCCTAGAATGTGTGTATATGATGATGTAAATGGCTGGAATACAAATCCCTATTTAGGAGCTTCTGAGTTTTATTTAGAATATGGTGATTTAGATGTAAATATTACTGCTCCGTCGAATCACATTGTAGTTTGTTCTGGCGAATTATTAAATCCTACAGCTGTATATTCTGTTGAGCAACAAAAACGTTTGGCGCAAGCTTCAAAAAGTGATACGACAGTACTAATTCGGTCTGCTGATGAAGTTACCGCTGCAGCAAATAGTACGGCTACCAAAACGGAAAAGACTTGGCATTATAAAATTAAAAATGCACGTGATCTTTCTTGGGCTTCTTCTGCAGCCTTCATTTTAGATGGTGCAAAAATTAACTTACCAAGCGGTAAAAAATCATTGGCGCTATCAGCATATCCTATAGAAAGTGCTGGTAATGATGCTTGGGGAAGATCAACAGAATATACTAAATCATCAATTGAAAATTATTCAAAAAGATGGTTAGAATATCCTTATCCAGTTGCTACAAATGTGGCTGGAAATGAAGGCGGAATGGAGTATCCCGGAATCGTTTTTTGTGGATGGGAATCAAAAGGAGAGGATTTATGGGGAGTTACAGATCATGAATTTGGTCACAACTGGTTTCCTATGGTTGTAGGTTCAAACGAACGCCTATTTGGATGGATGGACGAAGGATTTAATACCTTTATTAATTCACTAAGTTCAGTAGATTTTAATAATGGAGAATACAAAGATAAAGTTACTGATTTACACGAAAGAGCTGAAAAGTATACCAATCCAAAGTTAGAAACTATTATGAGTTCACCGGATAATATGAAAGAAGCTAATATTGGTCTTTTATGTTATTCTAAACCTAGTTCAGGATTAGTGATTTTACGTGAGCAAGTCTTAGGTCCAGAGCGTTTTGATATGGCTTTTCGTACGTATGTAGAGCGTTGGGCATTTAAACATCCAACTCCTGATGATTTCTTTAGAACTATCGAAAATGTTGCAGGGGAAGATTTGAGTTGGTTTTGGAGAGGTTGGTTTCAGTATAACTGGCGTTTAGATCAAGGAATTAACTCAATTAAATATATAAAAAATGATCCAAAAAAAGGAGTTATAATTTCAATTGAAAACTTCGAAAAAATGGCAATGCCAGTAATTTTAGATATAAAAACTAAAAGCGGAAACGTAACGAGGGTTAAATTACCTGTAGAAGTTTGGCAAAAAAATATTGATTGGTCATTCAAGCATAATTCTACTGAGGAAATTGAAAGTATTACAATCGACCCTGATCATGTATTTCCCGACAGTAATGAAAGCAATAATATTTGGACTTCTGCCAATGGAGTGATTGGTGTTGACATTATTTTAGATGAATATTTAGGAACCTATTCTAATAAAAATGCACCAATTAAAATTATGTTTTCAGAAAAAAACAATGTTCTAAATGTTACCATAACTGATTATCCAAAGTTTGCTGTTGAACGTATTGCAAAAGATACTTTCGAGTCTAAACAAGCGGGACTTACATTTCAATTCAATGAAAGTAAAAAAAGCTTAGAAATGATTTTGAGCGATGGTAGAAAAATACCTTTTACTAAAGAGTAATTAATAATTTGATTAATACTAAAAAACACCAATATTATATTGGTGTTTTTTTTATGCATAAAGCTTGATTTTTTTATTCTGGAATTTGTTGACTTAGGCAATGTAAAGTTCCAAAACCCCAAATGAAATCAGTGGCACTAATCCCGATGATTTCTCTATCAGGGAAACATTCTGAAAGGATGTTTAAAGCTTTTCGGTCATTACTGTCGTTAAAAGTAGGAACTAAAACACAATTGTTTAAAATAAGGAAATTAGCATAACTGGCTGGCAATCTTAACCCATCAAATTCCAAACGTTTTGGCATTGGTAAAGCTACAATTACAGGTGATTTCCCATTTTCTAATTTAGCATTTTGCAGGCGATTTAAATTGTCTTGTAACGGTTTATAATTATTATCCGTTGGATCAGTTTCTACAATAGTTACAATAGTATCTTCATTTACAAATCGGCATAAATCATCAATATGACCGTGGGTATCATCACCTTCAATTCCGTCACCCAACCAAATCACATTTGTAATTCCAAGATATTCCTTAAAAACTGCTTCATAATCGGCTTTGGTGAAATTTGGATTCCGAACCTGAATATCAGGATGCATCAAGCATTCTTCGGAAGTAAGTAATGTACCTTTTCCATTCGAATCAATAGCGCCTCCTTCAATAATTACCGGTTTTCCTTTATATAAAACTTGTGTAACAGGAATATTTAAAAAATTCCCCACTTTGACAGGAATGAATTTGTCTAATTGAATGTTTTTGTATTTTGCCCAACCATTAAAATTAAAGTTTAAAGCTTCTCTTTCGGCACCATTTTTAACGATAATTGGACCCGAATCACGCATCCAGCTTCTATTGGTTTTATGAATGATGTACGAAAGATTTACTAGTTCAACATGTGCTGTTTCCAGCATAGTATTTACTTTTTCTTTTTGGTTTTCATCAGCAACAACTAGAAAGACTTGCTCGAAAGTGGCTATTTTTTTTATAAATTCTACAAAAGCCCATTGAACCGCTTCGTATTTTCCAGGCCAGTCTTTTCCATTATGTGGAAAACAAAGTAAAATTCCTTCTTGTTTTTCCCATTCGGCAGGAAATCTTCTATTATTTGTACTCATAATTAGTCAATCGCTCTTTTTGTGATATCGCCAAAAGCGTCTATTCTTCTGTCTCTAAAAAATGGCCAGTTTTGACGTACATTTTCTTGTAAGTCTAAATCAACTTCGGCAATCAGGATTTCTTCTTTATCGTGTGAGGCTTGCGCCAAAATTTCGCCTTGCGGTCCTGCAATAAACGAAGATCCCCAAAACTGAATTCCCGCTGTGTCAGGCAAGTATTGCTCTAAACCAATTCGATTTGCTGCTGCAACATAAATGCCGTTTGCAACTGCATGACCTTTCATTACACTCATCCAAGCGCCATGTTGGTTCTCACCATATTGCTCTTTTTCTTGTGGATGCCATCCAATTGCTGTAGGGTAAAACAACACTTCAGCACCTTGTAAAGCTGTTAAACGAGCTGCTTCAGGATACCATTGATCCCAACAAATTAATGTTCCAATTTTTCCTTTTTGAGTCGGAATCGTTTTGAAACCTAAATCACCAGGCGTGAAATAGAATTTTTCATAAAAATGAGGATCGTCCGGAATGTGCATTTTGCGATACAATCCTGCTTCCGATCCATCCGTGTCAATGATGTAAGCACTATTATGGTAAATCCCTGCCATTCTTTTTTCGAAGAAAGGAACAATAATCACCACTCCTAATTCTTTTGCCAAAGCGCTAAAAGCAATAAATGAAGTACTGTATAAAGGTTCTGCCAAAGCAAAATTATCAACATCTTCGCTTTGACAAAAATAATGACTGCTGTATAATTCCGGTAACGAAATGACTTCGGCACCAAGGTTAGCAGCATCACGAACCCAACTGATACATTTTTTCAAATTGTTTTCGGCAATATCATTAAGATTCAATTGAATGACTGCTATTTTATATTTTTTGTTTGGCATGGCTAAAATTTTAGACTGCAAAAATAGTGAATTTTATAAAGAGTAGAAAATAGGGGTAATGTGTTTTTTAGGTTTTAAATTGTGTCAGGGGATATCGTATTGGATTAAAAAAACATTATTTTGGAAAGTTTTGTGTTAATGGGAAAGGATTGAAAATCAGTATTAGCTAATGGATACCATTCTGCATTTTAAGAGTTCGTTATTTACGTAATACGATTAATCAGTGTAACATAGGATTTTGAAATAAAAATAATATTCTTTACAATTGGGACAAAAGTTATTATCCGAATTCATGAGGATATCGCCGAATTGTATTTTTTCATTTCGAACAGAAAGTGTTTTACCTTTAAGTTCTTCATTGTTATAAAAAATAACATCCAAAGGATTGTGTTTTTCAAGATAATTTAAAACTACAAATTTTTTAGTTTTTTTGTCAATACCTGGCACCATACAAATTTTAGTATGGGTAAACATATTTCCACCAAAACTACACTTATTTGTATATCCACAACTAAAACATTGTGCACCTAATATTAATCCCATTTTTTTATTTTATTAATTAATCGAAACGATAGACTTTTCGATTGTAGTTTGGATATCATGCCTAAAGATATGATATTGTTTTGATCATAGAATGTAAAGTTTTGAACGGACAAGGATTTAAAATACTAGCTAGCTAATAGTTGATATCCGCATGTTCAGGCTAAAATGTATTCAATTTTGTGATCCTTAATTTTTCCCGATTATTTTTTTGAATAGGTTTACAACTCCTAAAACTAGCAATCCAATGATAAGTCCAAAACTAAATTCTTTTACAATAGAAGGGAATTGAGGAAATACATGATGTAAAAAATCAATGTTATGTACAAATATGCCACCAGCTACTAAAATCAAAGCGATTGTGCCAATAAATGCTAAACTTTTAATAACTTTTGGTAGTGCTTGAACGAGAATATTTCCTGCGGTTTTTGAGAAACTACGTTCGTTAGTACTCAGTTGAATCAGTTTTAAACCTACCTCATCCATTCTGACAATTAGGGCTACAATGCCGTAAACACCAATGGTTGCAATTATTGCAATTATGGAAACAACGAAAATCTGGGATAAAATAGGTTTCCCAATTACGCTTCCCAGCGCAATAATTATTATCTCTACTGATAAAATAAAATCAGTTACTATTGCTGATTTTATTTTTTTCTTTTCAAAAGCTAAAATTTCAGCTTCGGTAAAAGTTTCTATTGTAATTTCGGATTTTACATGCTCATGAGGAAAAAAGTACTCATATATTTTTTCGGCGCCTTCATAGGCTAAATAAAGTCCGCCAAGGATTAAGATTATTATAACAGCCACAGGAAAAAAAGTACTCAACAGAAAGGCGATAGGTAAAATGATTATTTTATTAATGAAGGAACCTTTTGCAATTGCCCATAATACAGGGAGTTCTCTTGATGAAATAAATCCGGAAGCTTTTTCTGCATTAACGGCTAAATCATCGCCTAAAATACCAGCCGTTTTTTTGGCTGCAATTTTACTCATCACTGCAACATCATCCATAATTGCTGCGATATCATCTAATAGTGCGAAAAAACCTGATGCCATTTTGATTGTTTTAGAAACTACGTTGATTAGGTATTGTTTTTCACAAATTTAATCTACACGTTTTGTTTGTTTATTGGTGCGAATCTAAAACTTTTTTATTTACTCTATTTATAAAAAGGGTGAATTTTTAGTTAATATTCACCTAAAAACCTTTCTGTATTAGCTGTACTGTTTTTAATTACTTTTGAAAAAAAATAATATGGGGGTAAAACATGTATTTATAGCCAAGTTAGATTGGTTTTTTTCTAAAAAGGAAGCAGTAACGTATACTAAAAGTCATACCGTAACGATTGATGATAAGGCTGTTCTACATGTTTCGGCTGCTAAAGCTTTCAAAGGAGATCCTGCTTTATACAATCCTGAAGACCTTTTATTGAGTAGTGTGATTTCCTGTCACATGATGTCATACTTATATGTTTGTAAACAAAATGGTATTGATGTGTTGTCTTATACAGATGAAGCAAAGGCAACTCTCGAGGTTTTGGCTAACGGTAGTGGCCGTTTTATTGAAATTAAACTGAATCCTAAAGTTCGTATCAGCAACAAAGAAAAAATAGCGGAGGCACTTGGCTTGCATAAAAAAGCAAACCAACTGTGTTTTATAGCCAATTCGTGTAATTTTCCAATTCTACATTTTCCAACTTGTGAAATTGCAGCTGCAAATTAAAGTGGTTACGCATTTTACTTTTTTTTGGGATAAATAATTATAAAATAGCAATTAAATCAGCCGGTTGTTTTAATACATATTTAGCTCCATTTGAAAGCAATTCTTCTTCGGGTCTATAGCCCCATAATACACCTACTGCATACATATTGGCATTTGTTGCCGTTTGCATATCAATACCGGAATCCCCTATGAAAATGATTTCTTCGGCTTTTAATCCAAAGTTTTTACTTATTTCCACTGTTTTAAACGGATTTGGTTTTTTTAGTGATTCTGTCGTCAAACCCACTATTGGATTAAAATAATCAGGGAATAGGGTGGCAGTAATTTCCTTTGTCAGATCATCTGCTTTATTCGAGAATACGCTTAGTTTTATATTGCGTGATTTTAATTCGTCTAATAATTCGAATATCCCATCATAGGCTTTTGTTTTACGGGTACAATTATCACGATATACTTCAACCATCAAATGATAACAATTATCAATTTGTGTTTCATCATGATGTGTTGCAGGCAAGGCTTTAGTTACCAGATTTCTAAGGCCACTGCCAATGAAATATTGATAAGCATCATAACTATGAGTAGGGTAGTTGAGGCCTTGAAGAACAGTATTCATAGCGTCTGCAATGTCTTCCAGTGAATTCACCAGTGTTCCGTCTAAATCAAAAATAATTCCTTTAAATTTCATTTTATTTTCTTTAAATCAATCGAAAGAATGTGTTTTTCGATTGTTGTTTGGCATGCCCAAAGATAGCAGATTTGCAATCCGTGCGGACAAATTATAAAGTAAATTGGCAAAAGATAGAATATATCCGCCATCGGGTATAAAAAACCACCAGCCTTTCGACTGGTGGTTTAATAAGTTTAAATGTTCTAGATACTTAAGAAACTAATTCACTTTGATTTCTAAAAATTAATTTCCCATCAAACGCATCGATCAAAACGATACTGTCTGTAGTTATTTTTCCAGATAGAATTTCTTTGGATAATTCATTGAGAACGTCTCTTTGAATTACTCTTTTTACGGGTCTTGCTCCAAATTGCGGATCGTATCCTTTCTCAGATAAATACGCAATAGCTTCTGGAGTGGCGTCCATGGTGATGCCTTGTTGTGCGAGCATTTTGGTTACATTTTTCAGTTGTAACCCTACGATTTGAGCAATGTTTTCATTGGTCAATGGCGTGAACATCACGATTTCGTCAATACGATTGATGAATTCAGGACGAACCGTTTGTTTTAATAATCCCAGGACTTCCACTTTTGCGGCTTCGGTTGCGGCTTCCACACTTCCCTTTAAATTTTCGAATTTCTCTTGAATAATCTGGCTTCCCATATTCGAAGTCATGATGATAATCGTGTTTTTAAAATCAGCCAAACGCCCTTTGTTATCTGTTAAACGTCCTTCATCCAAGACTTGTAACAAGATATTAAAGGTGTCCGGATGCGCTTTTTCAATTTCATCCAATAAGATTACAGAATAGGGTTTTCTTCGAACGGCTTCCGTCAATTGTCCTCCTTCATCATAACCCACATATCCCGGAGGCGCACCCACCAGACGGCTTACACTGTGGCGTTCTTGGTATTCGCTCATGTCGATACGCGTCATCGCATTTTCATCGTCAAACAGGTATTCGGCCAAGGCTTTTGCTAATTCCGTTTTTCCAACTCCCGTAGTTCCAAGGAAAAGAAACGTTCCCACCGGTTTTTTCATATCCTGTAATCCAGCACGGCTTCTGCGCACAGCATCACTCACTGCTTGAATGGCTTCTTCCTGTCCTACGACTCTGTGATGCAATTCATCTTCCAGTTTGAGTAATTTTTCTCGTTCGCCCTGAAGCATTTTCATCACTGGAATTCCAGTCCATTTGGCTACAACTTCGGCAATATCTTCGCGGGTAACTTCTTCTTTTATCAACGAAGTTCCAGATTGGTTTTCTTGTAATTCCTTGAGTAAAATATCTAAACGTTCTTGCGCTTCTTTGATTTTACCGTAACGGATTTCGGCTACTTTTCCATAATCACCTTCACGTTCTGCACGTTCTGCTTCGTATTTAAAATCTTCAATCTCCGTTTTTACGGCTTGAATGTTATCAACTACATCTTTCTCTGATTTCCATTTGGCGTAGATTTCGTTACGATCTTCTTTGAGATTGGCCAAATCCATGCCCAAAATTTTCAGTTTGCTTTCGTCTTTTTCTCGTTTAATGGCTTCAATTTCAATTTCCAATTGCATGATTTTTCGATCTAAAACATCGAGTTCTTCGGGTTTTGAATTGATTTCCATGCGTAGTTTTGAAGCGGCTTCATCCATTAAATCGATAGCTTTATCCGGAAGAAAACGATTGGTGATATATCGTTGCGATAATTCGACAGCGGCAATAATAGCCTCATCTTTGATTTGGACTTTATGGTGTGTTTCGTATTTTTCTTTGATTCCACGCAAAATCGAAATAGCACTTTCAGTATCGGGTTCTTCGACCATTATTTTTTGGAAACGTCTTTCGAGTGCTTTGTCTTTTTCAAAATATTTTTGATATTCGTCCAATGTTGTTGCTCCAATAGCACGTAGTTCTCCACGAGCCAAAGCTGGTTTTAGAATATTAGCTGCATCCATAGCGCCTTCTCCACCACCGGCTCCTACAAGCGTATGAATTTCATCAATGAATAAAACAATATCGCCTTCGGCAGAAGTAACTTCCTTCACCACTGATTTTAATCGTTCTTCAAATTCTCCTTTGTATTTGGCACCGGCAATCAGCGCTCCCATATCAAGGGAATACACGATTTTATCTTTCAAATTATCAGGAACATCTCCATCTACGATTCGGTGTGCTAATCCTTCGGCAATAGCAGTTTTCCCCACTCCGGGTTCTCCAACTAACATTGGGTTATTTTTAGTTCTACGGGTCAGGATTTGCAATACCCTGCGAATTTCCTCGTCACGGCCTATTACGGGATCGAGTTTCCCGGTTCGAGCTAATTCGTTCAGATTTTTGGCATATTTATTTAAAGAATTATAGGTTTCCTCAGCAGATGCCGAAGTCACTCTTTCCCCTTTACGCAATTCGTCGATAGCGGCTTTTAGTCCTTTTTCGGTAACGCCTTGGTCTTTTAGGATTTGGGCAACTTTACTTTTGGAACCAAATATGGCTAAAATTAAATGCTCTACGGAAACGAATTCATCATTCATTTTTTTTGCAATAATCTCGGCCTCATTCAGCGTTGAATTTGCGGTTCTGGAAAGCATAATTTCGCCACCGGAAACTTTAGGGAAGCTTTGTATCGTGCTGTCTATTATTTGTTCTAATAAACTCACATTTACGTTCAGTTTTTTTAATATAAAAGGAGCCACATTTTCATCGACTTCAAAAATAGCTTTGAAAATATGTTCGTTTTCTATTTGTTGTTGCCCATTGCTTTGCGCCAATTGTTGGGAAAGCTGAATGGCTTCCTGAGATTTGATAGTAAATTTATTTATGTTCATGATGGTATATTGTTTTGTTGTTATTTGACTAACTTTGCGAATTATATTCAATATATATTCCAATACAATAATACAGACAAATTGACGGAAATTTCATGATTTTTATCATGTTTAAAAGTCAAAATGTCTTAAAACAAGACAATTATGAGTTTTTTTCAAAATATTTTTAATAGTTCAGACGACAAGGATTTAAAAGAAAACAAAATCAATTGGAATGAACTAACCGATTTAGGGCAGCTGAATGAAATTATTTTCATTTCGAATGAAAAACCGGTAGCAATTTTTAAACACAGTACCCGATGCAGCGTAAGTAGGATGGCGCTGAAACAGTTTGAAAATGAGTTTGATAGCTCAGATAAAGTTACGCCTTATTTTTTAGATTTAATAGCGTATCGCGATATTTCTAATGCTATTGCGGATCAATTTGGTGTAATCCATCAATCCCCACAATTGATTTTAATTAAAGACGGAAAAGCTATTTATAATGTTTCGCATAGTGATATTGATGCGGAAGAATTGAATAAAAAGATTTAAATCTAACAGTTTAAATTTGAAATTAAAAAATCCATTCGCTAAAACGAATGGATTTTTTGTAATAATTATTTTGGTTTTGAATTAATAAGAATCGTTCATTTTCTTTTTAATTTCCTCCAAACAAAGGTTGTTTACACTTCCTTCATGCGTATGTTTAGTTTCTTTTGGCGATTGGTATGTTCCGTTTTCTAATTGTTCTGCAACCGCTTTATAGGCGTCTCTAAAAGGCATTCCAGCAACTACCATTTCGTTTAAAGTGTCAACAGTAAACAGGTAATCGTATTTTTTATCCGCAAGAATATTGTCTTTTACCTTGATGTCCTTGATGGAGAAAATGGCAATATCCAAACAAGCTTTTAGGTTTTGAATGGCAGGAAACAATCCTTCTTTCAACAATTGTAAATCACGGTGGTAACCGCTTGGCAAGTTGTTGGTGATAAGCGTAATTTCATAAGGCAAGGCTTGAATTTTGTTGCATTTTCCACGAATCAATTCAAAAACATCTGGGTTTTTCTTGTGTGGCATAATGCTCGAACCTGTCGTCAAATGCGCTGGTAAAGTGATGAAATCAAAATTCTGAC
>JBJOQF010000328.1:0-7744 GCA_046050185.1 Bacteroidota bacterium | reverse complement strand
TTATGATATATTTTTAAGCCATTTTTGGAAATAAGTTCCCAATAAAGGAATCGGTTTTGTTTCGCCTTTTATAGCACTTGTAATACCATAAGACCATAAAACAAATACAAAAATCCACATAGGAGCAGAAATCATTAAGCTGTCAAAATTGCTGATGATTAATCCCAATGATATAAAAGTTAACGTGAGTCCTAATCCTTGTCGGATGTGGAATGAAGCAAAAGTATTTTTGTCTTCGGAATTCATTGACATCGCTATAAATACACCAATTCCTAAGATGTAGCTTGTAATTGCAGCGGTTTTCCCTGCTTCGATAGTGTTATTCATGTTTTTTATTTTTTCTCACTTGGATCTTTGTGAGATTTTTTATTTATGCTAAAATTAGTTGTCCTTGATTCAAAATCCCGTGAACTTTCCCCTTGATTTCTGTTTCCAGAAAAGCGGAGTTTTTCGATTTTGATAGAATTGATGATTTTGTAAAAATGCTTTTTGGTTCTGGATTGAATAGGGTAATGTTAGCTTTTGAACCTTCATTAATGGTTTGTATATCGATACCAAAAGTTGATTTTCCTGATGTCAATTTCTCTATCACAGTTTCTAATGGCAATACTGTCATCAAAGCACCAAAAGCACTTTCTAAACCAATAGTTCCATTTTTGGCAGTATCGAACTCCATTTTTTTATGTTCAATATCTATCGGATTATGGTCAGAAGTAATCATATCAATCGTACCATCTTTTATTCCTTTCAATAGTGCTTTTCTATCGATTTCTGTTCTGAGCGGTGGAGAAACTTTATATCTTGTATCAAATTCTTCTAGTTTTTCATCTGTTAAAACCAAATTATGGACTGCTACACTACAAGTAACATTTAATCCATTGGCTTTAGCTTCTTTGATCAATTGAACTGATTTTTTAGTTGAAATTGTTGGAATGTGTAATTTTCCTCCAGTATATTCTAACAGAAATAAATTTCGTGCGATTTGTAATTCTTCCGCAAGATTTGGAATTCCTTTCAAACCTAATCTTGTAGAAACAGTACCTTCATTAACTACGCCATTTCCTTTTATGTTTTCGTCTTGAGAAAATGCAATGACCAATCCATCAAAATCCTGAACGTATTGTAATGCTATTTTTAGCAAATTAGCATTATTCAAACTTTTATTATAATCTACAAAAGCAATTGCGCCCGCTTTTTTCATATCGTATAATTCCGCCATATCTTTTCCTTCACTTCCTTTTGTCAACGCACCAATAGGGAAAAGTTGCGTAGCAAATCCATGTGCTTTGTTTATCACAAAATTCACTTGGGATTGATTGTCAATAATAGGGAAGGAGTTGGGTTGTAATGCAATTGCGGTAAAACCGCTTTTGGCAGCTAACTCAAGTCCGTTTGATATGGTTTCTCTGTCTTCAAAACCAGGTTCTCCAAGTGAAACACTACTGTCAAACCAGCCTTGTGAAACATGCAAATTATCGATTTTTACTTCATCTGCTTTGTCTAAATTTGGAAGTGATTTTCCAATTTTTTTTATAAAACCATCAACAATTAAAATATCTACAGTCTTGTTATGAAAAGGACTTTTCGAATCGATAATTTTTGCTTCTCTGATGATTATGTTCATAATGATTGTTTAATTATTAGATCTTCGTTATTTACTTTACGAATCGTATAATTGCCATTTCGGTTAATAGAAATAACAGTGCAAAGATAACAAACCATTTCCAAATTTTATTATCGGTTCTGTCAGTTTGTAAAGTGTCAAAAAATGATGTTATGGATTCCGTTGTTTTATAATTAGAAACGATATTTTCATTGGCTGCAGCCAAATTGCTTTCGGTTCTGTTGTAATTAAAACTGATGTTTTCTAACCATTCTTTTTTATTGTAAATACTGAAATTTCCAGCTTGTTCCGGATAATCATTAAAAATCATTTTCACTTTATTATTCAAAATTTGTTGAATAGGAATAAATTGTTCGTCTGAGCCTTTAACAGTTAAAATATCGTCTTTATTTAAAGATGCGTCTGTGAAATGTGGATTGTTATTTCCTATTATCAAAGCACTTATGGCATTGTTTTGATTGTTCATCGCCATTTTATAAAAAGTAGGGACAATCAACGGAGATTGTTGAAAATTTGAATTTAGCGTATTAATTGGTGCTGAGAAAACTGAAACTGCAGTAACTGAATTTGCTAACGAAGTCAAAAAAACACTTTGGTCTTCATAAGATAAAGCGGCTGGACTTGAGCTGGATAACTCAAATGAACTTTTTGTTTTTGGATATTGAAAATTAGTGACTTTATTTTCGAAAACAGTATTGAATATAGGATGATTAAAATTGATTTTAGTAATTAGTTTTTCTTTGTTTTCGAATGAGTTGAATTTTATATTTCCAAAATTCATTAAAAATGAATTCATGTTTGATAACGAACTTTTCGCCGAAGGAATCACAATTAAATTCCCGCCTTTTTCCACAAAAGATTTTAAAGTGGTTTGAAGCGCTTGAGGAATTTCATCCAATTCATTTAAAACTATTGTATTTTGTTCTTCCAGTTTGTTATAATCCAGTGAACCTAAGCTATAATTATAGAAATTGAATTCTTCAGTGGTATAAATTCGGGAAAGAAAGTTGCTTTTTTCTGTTTCACCAATACTGATTACATTCGTTTTCTTCGTTTTTGAAATGCTAAAAAATAAAGTGTTGTCATAACTCAAACCATTGTCAACTATGGAAACATAACCATGAAAAGCTTGTTTTGGAATTGTAAAGTTGATGTTTTTTTTCTTTGAGTCCAAAGTTACTATCGTCTTCGCAATAAGTTTGTTGTCATTATATAAAGAAATAGGAATTGGATTAAAATCTTCGCCGTAACCAGATAATTGAACACCAATTTCATAAAAATCATCGAGAGTTTTATTGATGAAAACACTGTCAATGGAAGCGTTATTTTTTTGTTCCGCTTTTGGGATTATGAATTGTGGAGGATTAAATTCGTCAGTATTTTTTAATTGTTTTTCATTAAGTCCTATGGCATCCGTAATGATAACAATGTCTTTTTTAAAAGCTGATTTATGAGCTTTTATTTTTGCTGTTATATTCTCTAACTGAAAAGGAGCAGCACTGTATTTGAGGTTTTGTAAAGAACTGCGAACCGACTTTATATCAGTATTCCAATAATTCTCAGAATTAGTAAGTAAAGAAAAATTTACATTTTCCGGTGTTTCTTCCAGTAGTTCCTGAACGGCTCGTTTTAGTAATTCTCCTTTTTTTCCTTTGGCTTGCATACTAAAGGAATTGTCCAGAATGATATACAATTCATTAGTGGCATTTTTACTGTCTTTTGAATCGAAAAAGGGTTGTGCAAATGCTATAATAATAGATGTAAGTAATAATAAACGACAGGAGAGAAGCAACCATTTTTTGATTTTGGAGCTTTTTCTAGTTTGAATCGAAAGTGCTTTTAAAAAACGAACATTGGTGAAATATTCTTTTTTGAAACGACGTAATTGAAATAAATGAACCAAAATTGGTACAATCAACAAGAATAGAAAGTATAAAATTTCGGGATGTTTAAAATGCATTTTTATTTCAAGTTTACTTCACTGGGTTTTATTTTCAATGGAGTTCATTGAATTTCATTAGTCAAAAATACAAATTAGTTGACAGTTTTGTTTGAAGTTGTTATAATTTTTCAAAGGAATAAACAATTGGTATTGATTATAAAATATTTGTGTATTTTAGCTTTTCAATAAAATTTAAAAACATGAAAAATACGTATGTTGCTATTCTTTTAATTTCCATTTTAACAAGTTTGCAAGCACAAAAAAATAAATTCAATTTGCTAATTGGAACCTATACCAACAGCTGTGAGAGTAAAGGAATTTATACCTATGATTTTGATTCAAATACGGGAGATTTTAATCTTAAAAATACTACTGAAAATATTATAAACCCAAGTTATTTGACTGTTTCAAAGAATAATAATTATGTTTATTCTGTAAATGAAAATGGCTCCGAAAGTACGGTAAGTTCTTTTGGTTATAATCCTTCAAGTGGAAAATTGAGTTTAATCAATAAACAAAGTTCTAAAGGAGCTGATCCTTGTTATATTATTAATGATGATAAAAATGTAATTGTTGCCAATTATTCGGGTGGTAATATTTCAGTTTTTGGTAAAAATAACGATGGAAGTATTGCCGAAGCTAAGCAAGTAGTGCAGCATTACGGAAAAGGAATTAATGCACAAAGACAGGAAAGTCCGCACGTGCACATGGTTTATTTTTCTCCTGATAGAACGTTTGTTTTGTCTAATGATTTAGGAAATGATAAAGTGTATTCGTATCAGTACAATCCAAATGCAACGACTGAAATATTAAAAATCAAAGATAGTATTTTAGTAAAATCTGGAAGTGGACCAAGACATTTAACGTTTAGTAAGGACGGAAAATATGTTTATTTATTGCAAGAATTAGATGGAACGTTAACGGTTTTTAGTTATTCAAACGGAATATTAAAAAAAATAGAGGAAACTACCATTTTAGCAAAAGATTTCAAGGGAACATTTAGTTCAGCCGATATTCATGTTTCGCCGGATGGAAATTTTTTATATGCTACAAATAGAGGTGAGGCAAATTCTATTTCCATTTTTAAAATATTAAAAAACGGAAAATTACTATCTAAAGGACAAATGAGTACTTTAGGAAAAGGTCCTAGAAATTTCACGATTGATCCAACTGGGAAATTTCTATTGGTAGCACATCAGTATTCTAATGATGTTGTTGTTTTTAAAAGGAATATAACTAATGGAGCACTTACTGATACAGGAAAAAGAATCGCTTTATGTTCTCCGGTTTGTTTGGTTTTTACTAAAAATTAGACTTGAATATTCAATAAAAAATATATTAAAAAAAGGCTAAAAATTAATTATTTTTAGCCTTTTTTTAATATTATTTATTTTTATCTTTTCTCTTTTTGTCTCTGGTTTTTAGCATATTTCTATTCACAGATCCATGTGTTTTTTTCTTGGTTACACCAGGACCACCTAAATTGACTTTCTTATTCTTTTTACTTTTTTCTTGAAAAGCGCCATCACCTTCTAATTTGACTTTTTTCATCATAAACTTAATCGGTTGTCTGTCTTTTTCAGGTTCGATTAATTTTGATGAAACTTCAACTGTTTCCGGGAAAGGTTCAATGTCTAATTCCATATTCATCAGTACTTCTACTTCCACTTTAGATTCTTCTTCACGAGGAGCGATAAGACTTATTGCTGTTCCGGTAGCATCTGCACGACCAGTTCTACCAATTCTATGCATATATAATTCAGGCATTTCAGGCATTTCAAAGTTGATAACATGAGTAATATTGGAAATATCCAAACCTCTTGCCATGATATCTGTAGTAATCAAACCACGTAAATTTCCTTCTTGGAAAGAAGCCATCGTGCTCAAACGATAATTTTGAGATTTATTGGAGTGAATTACTCCAAACTGTCCTTCAAAATCTTCTTCGATTCGTTCGTGAACCATATCTGAAATCTTCTTGTTATTAACAAAAACCAAAACACGACTCATGTCTTCATTGTTTTGCAATAAGTATTTCAGGAGGTTTATTTTGGTGTTGAAATTAGGAACTTGATATGTAATTTGTTTGATATTTTCTAATGGTGTTCCTGATGCCGAAAGCGTAACTTCTTCCGGATAATCAAAATAGTCGTTCAAAATAGCATCTACTTCATCCGTCATCGTTGCTGAAAATAAGATGTTTTGACGTTTTTTAGGCATCATGGCCAAAATAGCTGTCAATTGGGTACGGAAACCTAAATTAAGCATTTCATCAAACTCATCGATTACAAGTTTTTGCATTTCTTCAAAACGAATCACATTGTCTAGCGTTAAATCCATTATTCTTCCAGGAGTTCCCACTAGTATGTCGCAACCTTGATAAACGGTTGTTTTTTGAGTATTAATGTTAACACCTCCAAAAATAGCAATGGTACGAACTGACATATATTTTGTCAATTTTTCTACTTCTTCTACTACTTGAACCACAAGTTCACGCGTAGGAACCAGAATTACTATTTTAGGGGTATGTCCAGGAGTAAATTTATATAATTTTAATAAAGGCAATAGGTATGCAAATGTTTTTCCAGTTCCAGTTTGTGCAATTCCCATCATATCTCTTCCGGACATTATCACAGAAAAAGTTTTTTCCTGAATGGGAGTTGGAGAAGTAAATCCTAAATCAGCTATTGCTTTTTGTACAGATTTAGGAAGATTGAATTGTTCGAAAGTACTCATTTGCTTAAATTTTGTGCAAAGATAGTCTTTTTGAAAAGAATGCTAAGATTTGAGGGTAAACTTCAATAATCTAGCTTTTTTATTTGAATTTTAATTCCCAAGATAAATTAAGTGAATAGATCCAAAAGTAGTTACCCTGGTCAAATATTATTTCTTGATGAGTAACAGCAAATTGAGTTCCCCAAGCATTTTGTTTATTGGACGAAGAAAAATAATATCCCAAATTAATTTTTTGCGACTTTAGATTTATTATTGAGGTTGCATTTCCATTAAAATTAAATTGATTTGCTTCAGGAGAAAAGCCCATTCCTAAAGAAAGACCTAAATAATTATCGGCATCACTGCGGTATTTACGGTATGTAATGGTTCCTGAGGTGCTTGTTCCAGCGTCACCAGGTGTTATGTAAGGACGAAATGACCAATAGCTATTTCCATAATACCAACCTACAGATCCAGTATATATAGTAGTAGTTGTACTGTATTTTAAAGCTCGGAATCCTAAGGAAACTTCAAAACTTTTTGGTAAAGATTTATAAAGTTCTGCACCAAATCTAACATCTGGGAATAGAAAAGAATTTGAAAAACCTATATTTGCATAAGCGTAGAATCCTTTTGAAATTTTTGGGTATAAATCAACTTCATACTGTAATCCATTTTCATTGAATCTTCTGTTGAAATTTACTTTTCCTATTATGCTTCCGTATTTTGTTTGTCGCCCATATTTAAAAATATGATACTGCATTGGATCAAATACATCCGAATACAAATCAACAGTTGAATTAATTCCAATAGAGTTTCGACTAAGTGTTTTATTTAAACTGACTTTAAAATCTTTGGCTTTTTGATCTTCAGGGTTTTTATCTAATATAAATTGAACTGTATTCAATGCTTCTATTGGATTGTTTGTTTTTTCTTGCGCACTAGCTTTTAAATACAAAATTTCAGTATCATCAGGAAATTTTTTTAATGCTTCGGTTGCCATTTCTAAAGCTGAAAATGGCATATCTGCCCAGGACTCATTTTTAATTGCCGCTATCCAGTTACTTTTGTTTTTTGAATCTTTCTCTAAAAGAAATGTGAACTCTTTCCTTGCTTTTTTATATTCTCCATCCCAAGAATAGGTTGTTGCCAAAAAAGAACGAATTTCGTTATAATTTGGATATTTGGTTAGAATAGAAAGCAAGGTGTCTTGTGCTTGTTTACGTTGTTTATTAAAAGCTAAATTACGAGCTATCTCAAAGGAAGTATCTGGATTTCCATTGTATTTCTTTTCTTGAGCTGATATTTGTAACGCGCCTAAAAATATACAAATACAAATAAGTTGTAGGACTATTTTTGAAATCATTTTTTTAGGGATTTTTTAAAAGTTAAGTAATTGCTATTATCAGGATATATTTTTAAAAGGCTGTCAATAGTTTTATTAGTATCCTTAAAATTATTTA
>JBJOQF010000327.1:0-10641 GCA_046050185.1 Bacteroidota bacterium | reverse complement strand
TTAATAATAACTTCAAATGGTGTTATATCATTGTTACCAATACGTTAACTTATTAAATTACAGTTAACGCTTTTGAAGGTTTTGTTTTATATTTACATTTAATAAATACAAATGCACTATTGTTGCTATCATGAAAAAAAGAAACACAAAGATTTTACTAGTTGATGATGAGCCGGATATTCTGGAAATTATAGGGTATAATCTTACTCAGGAAGGATATCAAATATTTACGGCGGTAAATGGTAAAGAAGCTATTATAAAAGCTAAAAAAGAATTACCTGATCTTATTATCATGGATGTGATGATGCCGGAGATGGATGGAATGGAAGCATGTGAAAACATTAGAAAAATCCCAGAACTGAATAATGTAATTATTACTTTCCTTACAGCAAGAAGTGAGGATTATTCTCAAGTAGCTGGTTTTGATGCCGGAGCTGATGATTATATTACAAAGCCTATCAAACCAAAATTACTAGTCAGTAAAGTGAAAGCATTACTACGTCGTTTGAAAGAACAAGAGCAAAATAGTGAAACGCTTAACGTAGGAGGAATCGAAATCAATCGAGAAGAATATAAAATAAAAAAAGACAATGTGGAGATTGCATTGCCACGAAAAGAATTTGAATTGTTTTATTTATTGGCTTCAAAACCAGGGAAAGTATTCAAACGCGATGAAATTTTAGATAAAGTCTGGGGTAATGAAGTAGTAGTTGGTGGAAGAACCATAGATGTTCATATTAGAAAATTACGGGAAAAAATTGGAGAAGATTTATTTAAAACTATTAAGGGGGTAGGGTATAAATTCGAAGTATAAATGCACTTTTTAGGATAGTGTCCAAGAATTATAAATTGCAAAATAAATCGCTTTAAAAGCGAGATGTGAAATTGATGAAAATAAATTTTAAAAAAACCTATAAGTTTGCCATAAAGTCTGCTTTATTCATTAGTCTTTTTGCTACTGGATTTGTTCAGTTAATGGTATTGTTATTCTTTGGTTCCAAAATAAATAATTTACTGTTGTTTGGAATTGTTTGTCTCTTAATTATTTATTTGTTTTCTTTTATAGTTTTGCAATATCGTGTAGAACGGTTTATTTATAGACGTGTAAAAAAAATATACGATGACGTTTCGCTATTGGAATCTAGTACTTTTATAAATCAACCTGTAACTACTGATATGGAAACTTTGACGCGAGAGGTTAAGAAGTTTGCTACCGATAAAAAGCTGGAAATTGAGATGTTGCAAATTCGGGAAGAATATCGAAGAGAATTTCTTGGTAATGTTTCACATGAACTAAAAACACCTTTGTTTACGGTTCAAGGTTATATTTCTACTTTGTTAGACGGAGCTATGGATGATAAAAATATTAGAAAAAAATATTTAAAACGTGCTGAGAAAGGAGTAGAGCGATTAATTTATATCGTAGAAGATTTAGATATGATTACAAAGTTAGAATCGGGTGATTTAAATCTTGATTTTTCTGAATTTGATATTGTGGAATTAGTGCAGAATGTTTTCGATTTATTGGAAATGAAAGCCGATAAAAAGAAAATTACATTGGCTTTTGAGAATTATCACATACAACCTATTCTTGTTTATGGAGATAAAGATAAGATTCAGCAGGTTGTCGAAAATTTAATAGTTAACTCCATTAAATACGGAAAAGAAGGCGGTCTTACAGAAGTTGCAGTCGTAAATTTGACAAAGAAAAAAGTATTAGTACGTGTAACTGATAATGGAGAGGGAATAGAAAAACAAAATATTCCAAGACTTTTTGAACGTTTTTATCGTGTAGATAAAAGCGGTTCCCGCACTGAAGGAGGTTCTGGACTGGGACTCGCTATTGTAAAACACATTATTGAAGCTCATAAAGAAAAAATATATGTAGAGAGTGAGTTCGGAATAGGTTCAGAATTTTCATTTACACTTGAAAAAGTAAATAAAATTCCTAAACTATTAATTTAAAAGCAGTATTTTAGCTGTATAAAGGGGATTTAAGGTCGTTTGCCTCTTATGTACTTATTCTTAAAGGCTCAATTTTTTAAGAATTTTGTATTAAAATATAAAGGCCATATAGTAACGTAGGGATAACAATTAATTGTCAGCATGATAATATCATCTTAACGTTTGGTTAACATAGCAGTCTCATCTTTGCATCAGAAAAATTAATCAAATTAACTAAGAATGAAAAAATTTACACTAGCGTTTTTATTATTAGGCGCATGGATGACAAAAGCACAAGACGTACAAAATGATTCTATTAAGCCAATTAGTATTGAATCCTTGAAAGAATCAGTAGATGAGCATTCTATGAAGTTTTCAGGTTTAGATGAAAGACTTTCAGGAATGGAAAGTGATCTTGCTAAATTAACAAAAATTAAAGTATCAGGATATATTCAAGCACAATATGATATGTATGATACATGGACTGCAGCAGGTGTACATGGTGTTGGAACACCAGTAATTACAAATTCATTCTTTTTAAGAAGAGCAAGAATTAAATTTGCTTATGAAGCTACTGAGGGGGTGAAATTTGTATTGCAACCTGACTTTTCTTTTGATAAAGTCTCGTTAAAAGATGCTTATGTAGTTTTGAATGATCGTTGGACAAAAACCTTCTCTTTGTTTTTAGGTCAGTTTGACAGACCAAGCTATGAAGTTGAATATTCTTCTGGTTCGATGGAGATGTTAGAGAGAACTAAAATGGCTGGAATATTATATCCAGGTGAAAAAGAATTAGGAGCAAAATTAGAAGCTAATTTTGATACAAAATATCACTTTCCATTGAAACTTCAATTAGCAGTTTTGAATGGTAACTTTAATTTAGGTGCAATAGGAAACCAAGTAAAAGATATAGATAATAATAAAGATATAATGGCTAGAGCAGTGTATTCTGTAAAATTACCTAATTCTGGTCTTGGAATTGATTTCGGTGGACACGGTTACTTTGGAAAAACTGAAATTCTTTCTGGTACTACTTTAACAGGATTTAAAGATGCTAATAATGCTACATTTACTCCTGCAATAGGAGATAAATTAGACAAAAAATGGTTTGGTGCTGAGATGCAAGTTTATTATGATTTCTTAGGTGGAGCAGCATTAAAAGGAGAATATATTTCAGGAACACTTTCAGGAACAACTAATGCAGTACAAGTTAATTCTGGTTTTAACTTCAATAGAGTTAGAGATTTCAAGGGATTTTACGCTTTATTTATCAAAAATGTAGGTGTGAAAAATCAATTTATTGCTCGTTATGATGTATGGGATCCAAATACTAAATTGTCTGGTAATGATGTAACTACGGCGGGTGATTTAAAATATAGTACTTGGTCTGTTTCTTGGCAATATTTCTTTGATGATAATCTAAAAATCAATGTTGGGTACTCATTACCAACTAATGAAAAAAGTACAAATTCTGGATTAGTAGGAACAGATTTTGTTAATAGAGATAAAAGAGACAATACCTTTACTATAAGACTTCAAGCTAAGTTTTAATAAAAAATAATACCTTAATAAAAAATATAATGAAAACAACAAAATTTAAAATTTTCGCCATTTTATTAGTCGTAATGACAATAGGATTTTCTTTTACTTCGTTAAATAAAATAACAGTGAAAGGTTCTGATACCATGGTTATTTTATCACAAAAATGGGCTGAAGTGTACATGCAAAAAAATCCAGGAACAACTATTCAGGTTACAGGTGGTGGTTCAGGTGTAGGTCTTGCTGCATTAATCAATGGTTCAACTGATATTGCAAATTCAAGCCGTCCTATTAAGGCTTCTGAATTAGATAAACTGAAACAAAGATACAACACACTTGGAGTTGAAATTCCTTGTGCTAAAGACGGAATTTCTATTTACATTAATAAATCTAATGGAGTTTCTGAGCTTACAGTGAAACAAATTGGATTAATCTTTGCAGGAAAAATTACAAACTGGAAAGAAGTAGGCGGAGTTGATGCAAATATCAAATTGTACGGAAGAGAAAGTAGTTCAGGAACTTTTGTTTACTTTAAAGATAATGTTGTAAAGACTGATTATGCGCCAAGTTGTCAAACTTTACCAGGAACGGCTGCAATTGTAAATGCAGTAAAGAAAGATAAATACGGAATTGGTTACGGTGGAGCAGCTTATGCAGAAGGAGTAAAAGATTGTAAAGTTAAGAAAGATGATAAAAGCCCAGGTTTTTATCCAACCGCTGAAACTATAAAAAACAAAACGTATCCAATTACAAGATACTTATACATGTATTTGAAATCGAGACCAACAGGAGAAACTAAAGCTTTTATTGATTGGATTTTAAGTGCAGAAGGACAAAAAGTTGTTGTTGCAACCGGTTATTTTCCAGTAAAATAGTTAGTTAATTATTTATTATCCCTCTCTGGTAATTTTCTGGAGAGGGATAATTTTGTATTTAAAAAATTTATGAATTCTTAAATAAAATAAATGAATTCCCAATTTCCAAGTAGTAAAAATTTCACAAAAGAAAGTCTGAAGAAACAATTCAGACTTTCTGAGTTTCTAGCCGAGAAAATTATTTCATCAGTTGCTTTTTTATCAATTGCAATAATTTTTCTAATCTTTATTTTTGTTTTTAAAGAGTCACTGCCCATTTTTAATTTTGGGAAAGATACTATTGTAAAAACTGAAATAGACGCAGGGGCTAATTCAGGTTCAAAACCAGAATCCTATGGCGCTACACCTACGGAAGATTTAAAGCCAGAGTCATATGGTGCTGAACCAACGGAGGAATTGAAACCTGAAACCTACGGCTCAGAACCAGTAACCCAAGAGGACTTAAAGCCAGAAACTTACGGCGATGTAAAAGCTGAACCTACAGTGACAACTTCAGAAGGCTCTAGTGTAAACAAACAGGCGGAACAAACACCTGAGGTAGTTTCAGAAAATAAGGAAGGGGCCGATAAAACGTGGAGTACTTTTTTTACAACAGAATGGGTTCCTGTATCGGAACATCCTAGATTTGGTTTAATAGGCTTACTTGTAGGGACATTAAAAGTTACTGTTATTGCCATGCTTATCGCTGGGCCTCTTGCCATTTTGGCGGCACTTTACACTTCTTGTTTTGCTTCCAAAAGAACTAAAGAAGTCATAAAACCTATTATAGAAATGCTAGCTGCTTTTCCATCAGTGGTTATTGGTTTTTTTGCTTTGATAGTTTTGGCATCTTTTTTTCAAGATATTTTTGGTTACGAATCACGATTAAACGCTTTTGTAGGTGGAGTTGCGATGGCATTGGCAGCAATACCTATCATTTATACCATTTCAGAAGATGCACTTTCTGCAATACCTAAAACATATACTGAGGCGAGTTTAGCGCTTGGAGCAAGCAAATGGCAAACTGCTTTTTTTGTTATCTTGCCGGCTGCAACGCCAGGAATCTTTGCAGCCTTACTCTTAGGAGTTGGTAGAGTTTTTGGAGAAACAATGATTGCATTAATGGCTACAGGAAATGCAGCTTTATTATCTTCAAATCCTTTTGAAAGCGTAAGAACTTTTGCGGCTACAATTGGAGCTGAAATGGCCGAAACTGTTTTTGGAGAAACCCACTATAGTGTTTTGTTTTTTATCGGGTCATTACTTTTCATTTTCTCTTTTGCATTAAATGCAATTGCAGAGTTTTATGTAAAAGGTAAATTAATCAAAAAATTTCAAGGTAAATAAATCATGAATAAAGTTACAAACAAAATAGAAAACACTTTTTTTTTAAATAACAAAAAAGGTGTGGATATAAAAGGGAAATTTATTATTGGGATTACTCAACTTGCAGTTATTACTATAATTACCATTCTTTTTATTATATTGGGAATTATTATTTATGAAGGTCGTGAAAAATTTTCATGGGAATTCATTAGCTCATTTCCAACTAATGGAATGACAGAAGGAGGAATATTTCCTGCATTGATAGGAACTTTTATATTAGTTATTGTAATGTCAATAGCTGCAGTGCCTTTTGGAACGATTACGGCTATTTATTTGACAGAATATGCCAAGGAAAATTCAAAATTTGCTGCCGCAGTTCGATTTTCTGTGCGAACTTTGGCTGTCGTACCTTCAATAATATTTGGACTTTTTGGACTTGGTTTTTTTATCCAATTTGTGGGAGGAGGAGTTGATAAAGCGTTCAACGGTGGTCAATTGCATTGGGGACAACCCAATATTCTTTGGGCTAGTCTTACCATGGCATTGCTTACTTTACCTGTAATTATCGTTTCTGTAGAAGAAGCATTAAAAACAATTCCTCGTGAGCTGCGTGAAGCAAGTTTAGCATTGGGTGCCACTAAATGGCAAACTATAAAAAATGTTGTGCTTCCGGAATCTATTTCTGGAATTATGACAGGAACAATTCTGGCAGTCAGCAGAGGTGCTGGTGAAACAGCTCCTATTTTATTTACAGGAGCAGCTTATTATCTAGCTACTTTGCCAGGATCTTTGAGTGATCAATTTATGAATTTGGGTTACCATATTTATATTATGGCAACTCAATCTTCTGATGTAGAAAAAACAATGCCAATTCAGTTTGCTACAACACTAGTACTGTTAATCCTTACTTTATCCTTAAACTTAGTTGCAGTAATTATTAGATCCAGAATTAGAAGAAAAGCAAAATAATTTTGAAATCTACCTAATAAATTATATTTTAGACATAATAAAAAAGACATGAAAGACATAAAAATACAAGTAAATGATTTGTCATTGTACTATGGAGAAAAAAAAGCATTAAAGGAGATTTCAATGCAAATTCCAGCTAATAAAGTAACGGCTTTGATTGGGCCGTCCGGTTGTGGGAAATCTACTTTTTTGAGATGTATTAATAGAATGAATGACCTTATTCCAGATGTTACAATAACAGGGAATATGCTTGTGGAAGGAGTTGATATTTATAATAAAGATGTTGATGTCGTTAATATTAGAAAAAAAATTGGAATGGTTTTTCAAAAATCAAATCCATTTCCAAAATCCATTTATGAGAATATTGCTTATGGTCCAAAAATTAACGGTATAAAAGACAAAGCTCAATTAAATGAAATAGTAGAAACATCTTTGAGACAAGCCGCTATATGGGATGAATTAAAAGATAGATTAGACGATTCAGCTTTAGGACTTTCAGGAGGACAGCAACAACGACTTTGTATTGCAAGAACATTGGCAGTTAGTCCAGATATTATTCTTATGGATGAGCCTGCAAGTGCACTAGATCCTATTTCTACTTCAAAAATTGAAGAATTAGTTCATGAATTGAAAGAACAGTACACTATAATTATTGTTACCCATAACATGCAGCAAGCGGCCAGAACGAGTGACTATACTGCGTTCTTTTATATGGGAGAATTGATCGAAATAGGTAAAACTAATGCTATATTTACTAAACCAGAACAAAAACAAACCGAAGATTATATCACAGGAAGATTTGGATAATAAAATAATTTAAAAATTGTAAAATTTAAAGACCTAAAAAGTCTTAATTGGAAATTGTAAATTCCTTAATCTTTTAATACTTAAATTGAAAAAAAATATGGCATCACACTTTGAAATAGAATTAGAAAAACTTAAAAATATTATCCAGAAAATAGGTGTTTTAGCTGAGGGACAAGTTGGAGAATCAGTAAACGCTTTACTTTCAGAACCTTTTGCTGAAGGTAAAGAAGTAAAGAAAACCGAACAAAAAATAGATAAATTAGATGTGAAAATCGATGAAATTTGTCAAAGTATTTTTGCCCTACAACAGCCTGTAGCTTCTGATTTGCGTTTTATTATGTCAGCGATGCAAATTGGCAATGAGATAGAAAGAATAGGGGATTTAGCGATAAGCATCATAAAAAAATCTAAGAACATTAAAGATAAGCATGACTTAATTGTTAAGTTTAATATTGCTGATATAGCAAGACAAGTTGAGATTGTTACGATAAAAACAAATGAATGTTTTTTGACTCGTGATGAAGTCACCATTGAAGAAATCTTTGTTTTGAATAATTGGATAAAAAATCAAAGTGATGAGGCAATAGAAAACATCATCAATGAAATGAAATCAAATTCTAAAACGGTTGTTTCAGGAACTAATTTAGTACTTGTAATAAAACATTTAGAGCGTATTTCTGAGCATTGTACAAATATTGCGGAGTATGTTTATTTTATGATTAATGCCAAAATTATCAAACACGAGAAATTTGGAGATAAGAAAGCAGATAATTAATTTGATGAACAATCTTCTAAATTATTTCGGATTTTTTCAAAAAAATACCCTAATTATACCTTACTTTTAAAGTATATAATTAGGGTGTTTTTTTTGATTGTAAAAGAAATTGAAATTATGCTCTTATTCAAAAACCTGAAATAACATTTTCCAATCTAATGCAGTTTCTAATCGTGGAAGCCCTTTGTAGAACTCAATTTCTTCAAGGTTTTCGATTCTAAAATCATTTTGTTCGACATACGGAACTAATCCTTCTTTTTTTAGTTTTTTTGCCAGATATTCTTGTTCATATTGACCCGGAGTAGGAATTAAAAAAGCTTTTTTCTCGAGTTTAGCTAAATCCATAATGGTTGAATACCCAGATCTGCATAATACGGTATCACTTTCGTTAAAAGTTTGTTCCAGTTGTCGCGTATTCATAAAATTATAATAGGTAATAGTATCGATTTGTTCCTTTATTTGGTCTTTTTCTACAATCCCTTTTATAAAAACCACGTTGCCATTATATTTCAAGACTTCAGCCCTTAATTCATCTTCCAGCATGCCTCGTTGAGGTTCTGGACCAGATAAAATAACCATCAAATCGTATTTTTTTGGGATCTCTCGTTTTTGTAATCGGCTTAATGGTCCAATGTATTTTATAACAAAATCAGCCTTTTTTAAATGTCCTAATTTGCCTGACAAATTTGGAGTTCCTTCCAGATCCGGAATCCAACATTCGGTATATTTTTTTATAATATGCTGATGAAGCATACTGGTAATCCAAGTTGTATTTCCGGTCATCACATTCAATTGATGTGTCATAAATATTGAGGGCACTTTTTTACTAAATACGCCAAGCCTGTTGTCAGATAGTACGCCATCAATAGAATATTTCTTTATCCATTTCTTCACTAATTTTTTTTCAGCCCAAATGGCTTCAATCATTTTTGGACAATTTTGCAATAATTTCCATTTGAAATTTTTACCGTTTTTAGAATATTCTATTTCGTATGAGGGTAATTCAAGTGTTTTTAAATAGGGAAATTCTTTTCGCAATAATTCCAGTGCAATTCCATCGGAAGCGATTATTGGGATATAATTATTGTCTTGTAAGGCCTTAATAATAGGAATGCATCTGGTAGCATGTCCAAGTCCCCAATTTAAAGGAGCAATCAAAATAGTCTTATTGTTAGTATTCAAATCCATTTGGCGATATAGGTTCATTATTTAAATTTGAAAGGTACTCAATGAAGCGGTTTTTCATATTTCTAAGGCATTACCAAAGTATTAATTTATTTGGGTAAATGTAGGTAGCATTTTGTTAAATTGAAAAAGGCTGCTCAATTTTTTGAACAGCCTCATTTTATAAGATTTAAAATATTACTCTTGAATATAGGTTTTATTTCCGTTTTTGTTGATATAATATTTTCCTCCTTTAGGACCTGTATATACTTTTTTACCGTTGTATTCTCCAGTAATTTTATCCGCTACCTTAGGTGCTTTTTCATTTGTCTCTTTAACTTTTGAAGTTTTTTGTGCTGGCTTTTTAGCTTCATCTTTCATCTTGGCTTCCGCTTTGTTAACCTTAGCTTTGGCTTTGCCTTCAACAGCTTCTTCTTTTACTTTAGCATCTAATTTATTAGATGTTGATTTTGAGTTTTTTGCCTTTTGCTCAGTTTTGTCTTTAGTTTCTTTTTCAGCTTTTGTTTTTAAATCGCTTTTGGTTTCAGTAGCTGTGGACTTTGACTTATTTTTTACTTTTTCAGTTTCTTCTTTAGCTTTTTTTTCAGTTTTAGAAGCCTTATCTTTTGCCTCAATTTTGGTTTTATCCGCTTTTTCTTGGGCTTCTTTTTTTGACTTTGCAGCTTTTTCAGTTTTTACTTTTGCGACTTTCTTTTCAGCAGCTGTTTCTTGTGCGTAAAAGTTTCCAGATAAAATAAATACAAAACAGAATAATACTAATTTTTTCATGATGTTGTTGTTTTAAAGTTTGGATTATTAAATAAAAATTCAATATAAATTTAATGATTTTATTCTGAATAATTGAGGTAAGAGCTTAGAAATAAGCTCTTAGTTGAATATTTCCAGTATGAATGGTTTGACTGGATTCACTTTTTCGTCCCTGATAATTTAAATTAATATCTAAAAATTGCGTCAGATTTTTTTGTAGCAATAATCTCCAGGTCATGTTTTGTCCAGTTTGAAGTCCTTCTAGCATTTGGAAGCCTACAGAAGAAAATTCATTTCCTGTGAATTTATTCTGATAAAAAGAAACCTCTCCATTCATGGTGAATTGTTTAGCACTCGAATAAGAAAACGAAGTCCCAAAGCGATTTTGTACTAATTTATCTAAAATTCCAATCTGATTTTCTTTGTTTTGTAATTCATAAAATAGGTCCCAGCTAGTATTTTTAGAAAATAAATAACTGATTTTTGGAGCCAATT
>JBJOQF010000326.1:0-10140 GCA_046050185.1 Bacteroidota bacterium | reverse complement strand
CTTTATCATTTAAAAAATTAGAAAATGGCAATTACGAAATAGGTATTCACATTGCCGATGTTTCGTATTATCTTGAAGAAGGAACCATCTTGGATGATGAAGCATATCAAAGAGCAACTTCCGTTTATTTAGTGGATAGAGTAGTGCCAATGTTACCCGAAGTATTATCTAATTTTGCTTGTTCGTTGCGTCCAAATGAAGAAAAATATACGTTTTCAGCAATATTTGAAATTACCGAAAAATCTCAAGTTGTCAATCAATGGTTTGGTAGAACTGTAATTTTTTCTGATCAACGATTTTCGTATGAAGAAGCGCAATACATTATAGAAACGAAGGACGATGTTATTCCGGAAGAAATTTCAATAACTGGAAGTTCGTATCAAGTTTCCCAAGAAATTGTCTCAGCGACTTTAAAACTGGATGAATTAGCTAAAATTTTTAGAAAAAGAAGAATGGCTGATGGAGCTATTTCTTTTGATAAAGTAGAAGTGAAATTCAATTTAGATGAAGCCGGTGAACCTCAGGGAGTTTATTTTAAAGTTTCTAAAGATGCCAATCATCTGATTGAAGAATTTATGCTTTTGGCAAATAAAAAAGTAGCAGAATTCATTGGAAAACAAAAGAAAACCTTCATTTACAGGATTCATGATGAACCAAATGAAGATAAATTAATTGCAATGCAAACCGTAATTGCAAAGTTTGGTTATAAAATTGATTTTCGCAATAAAGGCGATATTTCTAAATCATTGAATGCTTTAATGGAAGAAGTGAATGGTAAAAAAGAACAGAATTTAATTGATACTTTGGCTATTAGAAGTATGAGTAAAGCTAAATATTCTACGGATAACATAGGACATTACGGTTTAGCTTTTGATTATTATTCTCATTTTACCTCACCAATTCGTCGTTATCCGGATGTAATGGTGCATCGATTATTACAGCATTATCTTGATGGAGGAAAATCAGTTGATGAAGAAACCTATGAAACAAAATGTTTACATTCTTCAACAATGGAAGGTTTAGCTACAAATGCGGAACGAGATTCTATTAAATACATGCAGGTAAAATATATGCAAGATCATCAGGATCAGGAATTTTTAGGAGTAATTTCCGGTGTGACTGAATGGGGAATTTATGTAGAAATTATCGAGAATAAATGTGAAGGAATGTGTAGAATCCGTGATATAAAAGACGATTATTACACCTTTGACGAAAAACAATATGCACTAAGTGGAGCAACTTCGGGTAAATTATTACAATTAGGAGATGAAATTTACGTTAAAGTAAAAAATGCCGATTTAGTTAAAAAACAACTGGATTTTAATTTTTTAAGAAGAATTGAAGAACCAATAAAATAAAAAAAATGAAAAAATTAGTGATTATTACCTTTGTATTTTTGAGTCAATTAACAAATGCACAGATAACCAGAAACTTAGGAGATTTTGATGAAGTAAAAGTATTTGATAAAATCAATGTAAAATTAATTTCATCCTCAGAAAATAAAGTTGTTATAACTGGAGATAGAGCTGATGAAGTTGAAACGGTTAATAAAAATGGAGAATTAAAAATAAGAATGCCTTTTCCACAATTATTATCAGGGAACAATATTATTGTGAAATTATATTTTATAAATATTGAAAATATCAGTGCAAGCGAGGGAAGTTCTATTTCAAGTGAAGCTGATTTTAAACAAACAATGTTGGATTTAAATGCAAAATCAGGAGCATTGATAAACATTGAAATAGATGTTGAAAAAGTAAATATACTAGCAAGTACTGGAGGAATAATTAATGTATCAGGTAAAGCTACAAATCAAGATGCGGATATTACTTCTGGCGGAATTTTAAAAGCAAACGATTTACATACGACGCAAACATCAATAAGCGTTGCTGCTGGAGGAAAAGCAGAAATTAATGCAACTACATTAGTTGACGCAAAAGTAAAAGCAGGAGGTTCTATTTATATTTATGGAAAACCAAAACAAATTAATAAAGAAGTTTTTATTGGTGGAACAATCCTGGAAAAATAATAGTTTTGCAATTCTATTCTGATAAATTTTAAATTTTAATGATAAACGATATTTTATCCGGTATTCCTTGGGGAATTTTTTTAAGTTTTATGGTTGGTCCCGTATTTTTTATATTACTTGAAACGAGTATTATTAAAGGATTTAGAGCCGCTTTAGTTTTTGATTTAGGAGTTGTTTTAGGGGATATTGTTTTTATTGGTATTGCTTATTTAGGGAGTTACCGCTTAATTCAAAGCTTAAAAGATAAACCTGCCCTTTTCATTTTTGGAGGAATATTGATGTTAGTTTATGGTACAATTTCTTTTATCAGATTAAAAAAAGAAGAAAAAATAAATACAGAAGCAATAGATAATGAGATTATAAAAAAGAATTATATAAGTCTTTTTTTAAAGGGATTTTTCCTAAATATCATTAATATTGGAGTTCTTGGTTTTTGGTTGGCTATTATTATTTCAGTAGGACCAAAATTAGAAATGCAAACTTCCAGAATGATTACTTTTTTTATTAGTGTAATACTTTCTTATTTACTGATTGATTGTATTAAAATACTATTAGCCAAACAATTAAAATCAAAATTAACACCATCAAATATTCTTAAAGTTAAAAAAGGGATCAGTATTGTTTTGATGATTTTTGGAATCGTTTTAATAACTCAAGGATGGTTTCCAAAAGAAAAAGAAATGGTTAAAAATGCTTTAGAGAAGATTGATGAATAAGTAAATACGTTTTTATTTTTAAAATAAAAAAAGTTTAAATCTGAATATTTCTATCGGATTTAGACTTTTTTATTATAACAAATTGAATAATTTCAGCATTTTTATATGTTGAAAATTCCAAACCATTTAAGGAATATAAGTTCATTTAAGGTTTAAAAATCATAGTATTAAATTCTATATTTTTCTTAAAAATTAGGCATAAAAAAACCTTCAAGTTACCTTGAAGGTTTTAGAGGCATCTCCCGAAGCTTCGGGACGAATTCGAACCATAACTTTAATTAATTTTTCTTAAAAAAATAGGCATAAAAAAACCTTCAAGGTAACTTGAAGGTTTTAGAGGCATCGTCCGGATTCGAACCGGAGTAGGAGCTTTTGCAGAGCCCAGCCTAGCCGCTCGGCCACGACGCCATAGTTGAACGGATGGCAAAAGTACTTAAAAAGTTTAAAGTTTAAAAGTTTAAAGTTTAAAAATTTCAAAAAATATTTATTAAACTCTTTGAAACATTTTTAATTTAACTTCTATATTCTTCCATTTCTATTGTAACCGCTTCAACATCACCACCAATAGGGGGATTTAATTTTGAAACACCCAGAATAACTCTTGAAATAACTGGAACTTCTTTCATAATTCTGGTAATGATACGTTGTGCAACATGTTCTAATAAGTTGGCTCTGATAGCCATTTCTTCAACCACAATTTGGTTTAACAACACATAA
The DNA here is from genome assembly GCA_046050185.1 of Bacteroidota bacterium. Classification (GTDB taxonomy): domain Bacteria; phylum Bacteroidota; class Bacteroidia; order Flavobacteriales; family Flavobacteriaceae; genus Flavobacterium. The sequence continues at coordinate 6,678 of JBJOQF010000326.1, read as the reverse complement.
TCAACCGTGTCAACCAAGTTATCTGTAATAGATGATTTCCTCAAATCTGTTTTTACTTTTAAATCAACTGAATAATCAGAACCAATTTTTCCTTCTTCAATCAAACAACCGTGATAGGAGTAGGTTCGGATATTTTTTAGTTTTATAAATCCCATAAATTTTTGTTTAAAGTTTAAGGTTTAAGGTTGGTGGCGCTATCTTTTAACTTTTTATAGGTTTCTAGAGAAACTTTAAACTTTAAACCTTAAAGTTTATTTATCTTTGCTAAAATTAAACAAAAAATGTCAACCGAAGAAAAATCAATCCATTTTATAGAACAAATCATTGAAGACAGTTTATCGAATGGTTTTCCACAAGATAAATTACGTTTTCGTTTTCCACCGGAACCTAATGGGTATTTACACATTGGTCACGCTAAATCTATTTGCTTAAATTTTGGTTTAGGATTAAAGTACAATGCGCCAGTTAATTTGCGTTTTGATGATACCAATCCAGCCAAAGAAGAGCAGGAATATGTAGATGCTATCAAAGAAGATTTGAAATGGTTGGGTTTTAATTGGTCCGAAGAATTATACTCTTCTGATTATTTTCAACAGTTATATGAATGGGCAGTAGCCATGATTAAAAATGGAAAAGCCTATATAGACAGTCAATCTTCTGAAGATATGGCTGCTCAAAAAGGAACGCCAACACAACCTGGAGTTGATGGACCTTATAGAAATCGCTCCATTGAAGAAAATCTTGCTTTATTTGAAGGAATGAAAAATGGTGATTTTCCTGAAGGGAGTCATGTTTTACGTGCCAAAATTGATATGGCTTCGACTAATATGTTGATGCGTGATCCGTTGATGTATCGTATTTTACACCGTCATCATCATAGAACAGGAAATGATTGGAATATTTATCCAATGTATGATTATGCACACGGAGAAAGTGATTATTTAGAGCAAATTTCGCATTCTATTTGTACACTTGAATTTGTGATGCACCGTGAATTATACGATTGGTTTTTAGACCAAATTTATGATTCAACGAAAGTAAGGCCACATCAATATGAATTTGCTCGTTTGAACTTGAATTACACCGTAATGAGCAAGCGAAAACTATTGCAATTGGTTCAGGAAAATATTGTAAATGGTTGGGACGATCCTAGAATGCCTACCATTTCAGGATTGAGAAGAAGAGGATATACAGCTGCTTCTATTCGTAAGTTTTGTGATATAATTGGTGTTGCCAAAAGAGAAAATATAATTGATTTTTCACTTTTGGAATTTTGTTTACGTGAAGATTTAAACAAAACAGCTCCAAGAGTTATGGCTGTTTTAGATCCAATAAAATTAGTAATCACGAATTATCCTGAAGATAAAGTAGAATGGTTAGATGCCGAAAATAATCAGGAAGATGAAAGTGCAGGTTTCAGAAAAGTTCCTTTTTCTAGAGAATTATACATTGAAAGAGAAGACTTTTTAGAAGAAGCTCCAGCTAAATTTTTCCGATTGAGTTTAGGCAGAGAAGTGCGTCTTAAAAATGGATATATCATTAAAGGAGAAAGTGTTATAAAAGATACTGAAGGTAATATTACTGAAATTCATGTAATTTATGATGAAGACAGTCGAAGCGGAAGTGGGAGTGAAGCCAGTCAAAGAAAAGTGGCAGGAACCTTGCATTGGGTTTCTATAAAACATGCTTTAGAAGCAGAAGTTCGTTTGTATGATCGCTTGTTTATTGATGAAGCGCCGGACAGTCATAAAGAGAAGAATTTCTTGGAATTTATGAATCCAAGTTCATTACAAATTGTAAAAGGATTTGTAGAACCAAGTTTATCAACGGTACAATCAGATGAGAAATTTCAGTTTCAACGTTTGGGTTATTTCAATGTTGATAAAGATACAACGGAAGGTAAAATTGTCTTCAATAAAACCGTTGGATTGAAAGATGCGTGGGAAGAAAAAGGCAAAAAAGAAGAAAATTTATTGATGAATACCCAAAAAGAAATCAATAAATATGTCAAGGAAAAGGAAGAGAATAATGCTGTTTTGATTTTAAATTCTATCATTGAAAATATAAAAAGTATTGATAACTACAGTTTAATTATTCAGACTATTGTCAAAAATATTAAGAATGACAATAATTCGTTGTTGTTTTCTAATTTAATTTTGCATCATTCAGATAAAGTACAAGTAAAAGATATTGATGAAGAAGCGTTGACAAAATTATACACGATGTCATTAAAAAGTCAAATGATTCCTGTTAGAATTTTAGCAATTCAAAATTTGCAAAATGATTTGAATAATTTTAGTCTTTTTGAAACACAACTTTCAGAATTAAAAATGAATGAAAAAAACGAAAAAGTTTTAGAATTATTAAATAGATAATAATTTTTAGAACTAAATCTTTACTATAGATTTTAATGATTAAAAGTGCTTTTTACAAGGCGTTTTTTTATTATAATAAATTATTATTAAAATTTAATTTACTATAATATTTTTCAATTTAAAATGACTTAAATAAACTTGATTTAAAGACATTTTTTTAATTTTAGGAGTTCTTATATACCTTCGTAATTTTTATTTAATTAGCGTGTTTTATTTCAATTTTTAGAGTTGTTTTCTATAAATTAACTGCTTATTAACAACGAGATGTTAATAAAAGTTGTAATTTTAGATTACTAACATTCAAAAATGGAATATCATGTCGAATAACGCTGGAAATACATTATTGGCTCTATTAACGGGTGCTGCTATTGGAGCAGGAATTGGAATTTTGTTTGCGCCGGATAAAGGTACAAGAACAAGAGAAAAATTTAAAGATGGATATGATGATGCCATAAAAGATTTAAAACATAAATTCGAAAATGCATCTGAGGAGTTGAAAAGTAAATTTGCTCACAATAAAAAAAACAATTTACAAGAAACGTATGAAGACTTGATTTCTAATGTGAGTCATAAGACCGAAGATGTGATTTCTTTTTTAGAATCAAAGTTGGCTGACTTGAAAGAACAAAATGCGAAACTTCAAAAATAATATTGGTTATTTCCTAATTGATATTAAAAACAAATAAATATGGCTTTTGAAGAATTAAAAGAAAATACTGAGGACATTCAAGAACAAATCCATGCCTATTTAAAAAGTAATAAAGCTTATTATAAATTATGGGGTTTCAAAGTAGCAATGAAATCTACTACCATGATTCTTAAGTTTATATTGATTTTTTTATGTTTTGGTATGGTTTTATTATTTTGCTCTATAGCAGCTGCTATGGCAATAGGGAATTCTTTAGATAGTTATCCATTGGGATTTTTAATCATAGGTGGAGTGTATCTCATTGCCACGGGTCTTTTATTTTTAATTAAAGACAAAATAGTTGAAGGACCAATGATGGAACGATTTTCAGAAATATTTTTTAACGACTAAAATTATGGAAACTAAAAAATATTCTTCTTATGCTCAAATTGAAAGGGAACTGGAAATCTTAAAGATTGAAAAAGAAATCAGTTATCAAAAATTAGTTTATGGTATAAAAAAAACTAAAGAAAGTTTTACGCCACAAAACATTATAAGTGATTTAATAGGTAATTATGGTTCAGCTTTACCTTATGGAACAATTGTATCAACGGCACTTCCTTTTATATTAAATAAAGCACTTCCTTTTGTAAAAAACTGGTTATCAAAAATAAAAATTGGCGATTAAGTTAACGTCTAGATACAAAATAGAATAGTATATTAAAAACGAATTTCACGAATTAATTTGTGCAAATTTGTCAAATTCGTGTTTAAATTAAAATAAGTTTCTTCTGTTTTCTTATTTAGTGTTTGCTCCGGATGATGATAACAATTTCCCCATTTTTATTTAAAAAATTCAAAAATTATATTTCTATTTCAGGATTTTCTGGTGGTTGAGGAGCTTGATACCCTGTATGATGTTCATCAGTTTTTGGCTTCAATTTCTTATTGTTTTTCTTCATCATTTCACCCACTTGATTTGAGGCACTAAATGAAGCCACCATATTATTGAGCATGTCACTTCCCGCTTGAGGAGAATTAGGCAATAAAATTAAATTTGAGTTTGCATCTGCGCCAATAGCTTGTAAAGTATCATAATGTTGTGTTACAACAATTAAAGCTGAAGCTTCTTGCGAATTGATCCCTACGCGATTTAAAACTTCAACACTTTCTACTAATCCACGAGCAATTTCACGTCTTTGATCAGCAATTCCTTGCCCTTGTAAACGTTTGCTTTCTGCTTCTGCTTTGGCTTTAGCCACAATTCTAATTCTGGAACTTTCTGCTTCAAATTCTGCTGCTGTTTTTTCTCTGTCGGCAGCATTGATTCTATTCATGGCATTTTTCACCTGAATATCCGGATCAATATCAGTTACCAAAGTATTGATGATATCATACCCATAAGTAGTCATGGCTTCGTTTAATTCACGTTTTACCGCAATAGCAATGTCATCTTTTCTTTCGAAAACATCATCTAATTTTAGTTTTGGAACTTCGGCACGAACAACATCAAAAACATAAGCTGTAATTTGATCGTGTGGATATTCCAGTTTATAAAAAGCATCATACACTTTCTCCTGAATCACTTTAAACTGAACAGAAACTTTCATTTTAACAAAAACATTGTCTTTAGTTTTAGTTTCGATTATAACATCTAGTTGTTGAATCTTTAGATTTACACGTCCAGCAACTCTATCAATTAAAGGAATTTTTAGTTGCAATCCAGAATTTCGAACACTTAAAAATTTTCCAAAGCGTTCAATAATTACAGAAGATTGTTGTTTTACTGTGAAAAATGAAGAAAGAAAAATAAATAATCCGAATACAAGAAAAATAATCATTGGAATGTTCATAATAGTAATAATTTAGTTAAAATAATTAGTGTTAAATTACAAAAAATCTTTAGGTTTGCCTTTTTTAATCCAATTTTATGAAAAAGATATTTCTTACTTCGTTTTTTATTTTAATTAGCATAACTGGTTTTGCCCAATATGGATATAGGGATTCTAATAGAATTGGAATTAGTTTTGGTGCCAATCAATTTACTTTGAATACTAATAATTTCCAGACTAAACCCGGTTCGGGATGGAACGCAGGACTTTCTATGCGAGGAAATTTTTATAATGACTGGGATATGGTTTATGCGATGCAGTTTAGCGAGAATAATTTTTCAGTTGCTACAAAAACCCTTTTTTTAGCAAATGAAGATGTGAATTATAAATTGCCTTCTGCTCAAATATCGTTGCAATTGAGTTATAAACTTATCGAAAACCATTTGAGTCTTGAGTTTGGACCTTTAGTTCAAGTAAATGGGAAATTGAAAGTTGACAGTAAAAATGAAAATAATATAATTTCAGGAACCACTTTATTAGCAAAAGATATTGAGGATATTTCTAAAATTAATTTTTATCCATCAGTAGGAATTACTGCAGGAGTTCGTCATTTCAGGGTTAATGTTTCCTATCAATATGGAATAAATAATATACTTGGAAATTTGAACAGCAAAAATTCAGGTGTTAATTTTAAAGGAAATCCAGGAATTATTAATGGAAATTTGATTCTTTATTTATAAAAAAAAGCTTCTAATATAGATTAGAAGCTTTTATCATCAAACCCTTTCAGAGTTTTTAAATTCTGAAAGGGTTATTTTTTATAAAGTAGCTATTGCTTTTTGAATCCTGTTAATTGTTTCGTCTTTTCCAATTACTTCAATGATATCAAATAGGTGAGGACCTTTCAGTGCGCCAACCAAACTTAATCTAAACGGTTGCATAACTTTACCCATTCCAATTTCGTTTTTTGACATCCAATCTTTTACAATGGTTTCTATGTTCATCGAAGTAAAATCAGTGATTTCTTCTATAACAGAAATCAATTCTTGCATCAATGTTGGTGTTTCTTCCTTCCAGTTTTTTCTTGCTTTTTCATCATAGATTGTGGGCGCCATAAAAAAGAAATCACATAATTCCCAAAATTCTGAAACAAAATGAGCGCGTTCTTTGATTAAAGAAACAATCTTTGTCAGTTCTACTAATGAGTAATATCGGTTAACATTTTTAGATTCTACAATAGGAGCGAAGGATTTCGCTAAATTAATATTTTCTTGTTTGACCAAATATTGGTGATTGAACCATTTGTTTTTTTCAGGATCAAATTTAGCTCCAGCTTTGTGGACTCTGTTTAAATCAAATGCATCGACTAATTCTTCCAATGTGAATAATTCTTTATCCGTTCCGTCATTCCAGCCTAATAAAGCTAAGAAGTTAATAACAGCTTCCGGGAAAAACCCTTTTTCTCTATACCCTGACGAAACTCCTTCGGCGGTTTTCCAATCCAAAGGAAATACTGGAAATCCCATTTTATCACCATCACGTTTGGATAATTTCCCATTTCCAACAGGTTTCATAATCAATGGCAAATGTGCAAATTCAGGTGCTTCCCAACCAAATGCTCTATATAATAAAACGTGTAAAGGCATAGAAGGCAACCATTCTTCACCACGAATTACATGCGACGTTTCCATTAAATGATCATCTACAATATTAGCCAAATGGTAGGTTGGCATTCCGTCACTTTTAAACAATACTTTATCATCTAAAAGACTCGTTTCAAACTTTACGTCTCCGCGAATGATGTCATGCAAATGCAAGGTTTCGTTCACCGGAGTTTTAAAAC
>JBJOQF010000325.1:0-12902 GCA_046050185.1 Bacteroidota bacterium | reverse complement strand
AATTCCTGGACTTTTCATCACCAGATCAGCATTCAAAACCAAATCTTCAGTATGAGTTCCCTCTTCCCAAGCGATTCCATTAATAACAAGAACTTCTTTATAATTTTCTTTTATCTTTCCAAAATCAGATACAAAAACATCATACCCTTTTTTCTTACCCAGAATAGCAGTTCCTACTCCGCTTTCTCCTCCACCTAAAATTACTAGCCTCATGTTATCTTAATTTTAAAGTAACAATTGATAATATGGCCAGCATTATAGCAACAATCCAAAAACGTGTTACGATTTTACTTTCATGATAGCCTTTCTTCTGATAATGATGATGCAAAGGTGACATCAGAAATATTCTTCGGCCTTCGCCAAAGCGTTTTTTGGTATATTTAAAATAACTTACTTGTAAAACAACTGATAAATTTTCGACAAGAAAAATACCGCATAGTAATGGAATCAACATTTCTTTTCGAACTGCAATTGCCAGTACTGCAATAATTCCCCCAAGAGTCAAACTCCCTGTATCTCCCATAAAAACAGATGCCGGATAGGAATTGTACCAAAGAAAACCTATCAATGATCCCACAAAAGCAGCTATAAATACGGTCATTTCCCCTGAATTAGGGATGTACATTATATTCAAGTAATTAGAGAAAATAATATTTCCCGAAACAAACGTAAATATTCCTAATGCGAGTACTGAAATAGCAGAAGTTCCTGCAGCCAATCCATCAATACCATCCGTTAAATTAGCGCCATTAGAAACTGCAGTAATAATGAAAATAACAACTGGAATAAAAATCAACCAAGCCCATTTTTCATATCCTTCACCTGTCCAAGCTAATAATTCAGCATAATCAAATTCGTTATTTTTAAAGAAAGGAATTGTAGTAGCCGTAGATTTCTCTTCAATTGGAGCAGGCATAATAACCGTTTCTGTAGGTACTTTAAAAATATCTGATGTAGAAGTATCCGTACGAACCGTTACTCCAGCATTAAAATAAAGGACAGACCCAACTATCAAACCTAAACCTACTTGTCCTACAACTTTAAAAATTCCTTTTAAGCCTTCTTTATCTTTTTTGAAAATTTTGATATAATCATCTATAAAACCAATAGTCCCCATCCAAAGTGTGGTCACAATCAATAAAACGATATAAATATTATGCAGTTTTGCAAAAAGTATTACTGGAACCAAAGTGGCAAATATGATAATTAACCCACCCATAGTTGGTGTTCCGGCTTTTTCATTTTGACCTGCCAGACCAAGCTCACGAACCGTTTCCCCTACTTGTTGTCTTTGCAGGAAACTAATAATTCTTTTTCCATAAATCGTAGATAACAGCAAAGAAAGCATCAATGCCAATGCAGATCTAAAAGTAATGTACTGAAAAACGCCTGCCCCAGGAACGTCTAATATTTTGTCTAAATATTCAAATAAATAATATAGCATATATTTTTGTTTATTTGGTTAATCTTTTTTGTTTATCCGGTTAACCGGTAAAACTTTTATTTTCCCAGTTGATCTAATATTTCTTTAACTATTTTCATGTCGTCAAAATCATGACGAACGCCATTTATTTCCTGATACGTCTCATGCCCTTTTCCAGCAATTAAAATAATATCATTTTGTTGAGCCAATTGGCAAGCTGTTTTTATTGCCTGTTTTCTATCCGTTACAGTCAATGTTTTTTTATAATTTTGAGGTGCCACACCTTGCTCCATTTCAGTAATAATAACTTCCGGGTCTTCATTTCTTGGATTATCCGAAGTAAAAATTGTTTTATCACTCAGCTCTGATGCAATCCCGGCCATAATTGGGCGTTTTGCCTTATCTCTATTTCCACCACAACCCACAACTGTTATCAACTGCTCGTTTCTAGTACGAATGTCATTGATTGTTTTTAATACATTCTCTAATGCATCCGGCGTATGTGCATAATCTACAATAGCAGTAATATTTGAAGCCGAAACAATAAATTGAAAACGTCCCGAAACACTTTCTAAATCAGATAATAATCGAAGTACTTCCAGACTTTCCATTCCTAATTCTATAGCCGTTCCATAAATAGCCAATAAATTATAGGCATTAAATGTTCCTATCAGTTTTACCCAAACTTCATTTCCATTAATTTTCAACAACAAACCTGATAATTGATTTTCCAGAATTTGCGCTTTATAATCAGCATAGGTTTTTAAAGCATAAGTCAGTTTTTTAGCTGCAGTATTCTGCAACATTACTTGTCCATTTTTATCATCAATATTGGATAATGCAAATGCCGTTTTAGGTAAATTATCAAAAAAGGATTTTTTTACATCTCTGTATTCTGCAAATGTTGGATGATAATCTAAATGGTCGTGAGACAAATTGGTGAAAATACCGCCAACAAAATGCAATGCTTCTGTTCTTTTTTGATGAATTCCATGAGAACTCACTTCCATAAAACAATATTCAACATCGTTCTCCACCATTTCTTTTAGGTAGTGGTTTATTGTAATCGAATCAGGAGTTGTGTGAGTCGCTTTATATTCGACATCGTCAACCAATATTTTTACTGTAGAAAGTAATCCAACTTTAAAACCTGCTTTTTTAAATAATTGATACAATAAAGAAGCAATCGTGGTTTTACCATTAGTACCAGTAATTCCAACTAACTTCAAGTTTCGAGAAGGATCTCCAAAATAATTTGCAGCCATAAATGCTAGCGCTGAATTCGTATCTTTTACCTGAACATAGGCAATTCCTTTTGCAATATTCTCCGGAAATGTATCGCATATAACTGCTAAAGCTCCTTGCTGAATTGCTTTTTCTATAAAGTCATGACCGTCTGAAATTGAACCACGAATAGCAATAAAAACATCATTGGTTCCGATTTTTCTAGAATCGAAATCCATTTTGTTTATAGCAATATCCGTCGAACCTTTTATGGCTTCGATAGCTACTTTATACAATATGTCTTTTAAGGTTTTCACGATAATTCTAATAAAATTGTTGTGTTTCTAACTATATTTTGTCCAGCTTGAAGTGATTGTTTTTTCACTTTTCCAACTCCAGTAGCTTTTACTTTTATTCCTAAATTTTCCAATAAAGCAACTGCATCCATTCCTGACATTCCTTTTACGTTAGGAATTAATTGCATTTTCTTTTGTGACTTAACAAAATACGAATCGTAATTACGTTCTTGTTTTTGTATTTTTTGATCTAAGTTTTTGATCTCATTAGTTGAAGGTGCATCGGTAAAAATCTTTTGCGCAATACGTTTGAAAACCGGACCAGCCACGTCAGCACCATAATAATTATTTAACGCAGTACTTGGCTTATGCACTACAACTATACAAGAATATTTAGGATGATCTGCTGGAAAATAACCCACAAATGAAGAAGCATAATATTTACCTGAACCGCCATCTTTTGCATAATTTACCTGAGCCGTTCCTGTTTTTCCTGCCATTGAAAAATCTTTAGAATAAAGCTTAGAACCAGTACCTTTTTTAACAACATTCAATAAGATTGCTTTCAATTTCAAAATAGTTTCTTGTGAACATATTTTAGGATTCAAAACTTCTTTATCGTATTTTTTTATTGTTCTGTTCCATTCTTTAATTTCCGAAACAAACTGAGGTTTAACCATTTCTCCATTATTAGCGACAGCATTATAAAAAGCTAATGTTTGCATTGGCGTAATAGAAACTCCATACCCAAATGCCATCCAAGGAAGTGAAATATTCGACCAGTTTTTATCGCTTGGCTGCGGAACGTATGGCAGACCTTCACCTTTAATTGAAAGTCCCAAAGGTTTATTTAGTCCAAAATCATTAAGGTGATTTACAAATTTTGAAGGCTCATTTTTATAACTATTATAAACGGCCTGAACCATAACCGTATTAGACGAAAGTTCAAAGCCTCTTGCTAAAGAAATTTTTCCATGTCCACCTTCGTGTGAATCACGAACTTTTCTTCCAGAGTAAACTATGACCCCGCCTTTACTATCATAAACTGCGCTTGTATCTACTTTTTTATCTTCAAGAAGTGCCATTAAATCGGCTAGTTTGTATGTAGAACCCGGTTCGTGGGATTCTGCTACAGCATAATTAGTTGTTTCAAAATACGTCCCATCAGTAGCTCTTCCTAAATTTGAAATTGCTTTCACATGTCCCGTACTTGTTTCCATGACAACTACACAACCATGATCAGCTTGATACAATTCCAACTGTTTTAGCAAAGCATGGTGTGCAATATCTTGAATATAAACATCAATTGTAGATATAACATCATAACCATCCTGAGGGTCAACTTCATTAATATCACGTATTGGTTTCCATTGTCCTTTTGCAATTTTTTGCTTTAAAATTTTTCCGTCTTTACCATTCAGATATTTTCTAAAGGCCCATTCTATTCCTTTTCCATCTAGCGACACACCATTCGAAGTTCTCTCATAACCTACAGTTCGTTTTGCAATTATTCCTATTGGATGCTCTCTTACAGTTTCTTGTTCAATTATAATCCCTCCCTTATAAGCTCCTAATTTAAATAATGGAAATCCTTTGATTTTAAAATATTGCGTGTAACTTAAATTACGGGCAACTAAATAATATCTGTTTTTATTTACTCTGGCTTTTCTTAATTCATTTTGGAAAAAATTTGATGGTTTCCCTAAAACTAAAGACAGTGAATCTGATAATGACTTAACATTTTTTTCGAATGTTTCTGATTTTGGAGCAACAGCATCAAATCTAATTTCATAATTAGGAATAGAAGTAGCTAAAAGGCTACCGTCAGCAGAATAAATATTGCCTTTATTAGCAGGAATAACAAAATTTCTAACCGTTCTTTCCTTAGCTAATTTTCTATAATAATCACCCTCAACCCATTGAATATTTGTCAATTTTACAGCAATCGCAACGGCCATCAAAAAGATAGCAAATGCGACCAGATAAGTTCTGTACGATATGTATTTATCTTCTACTGCCATATTTTTTTTAAAAAGCTTTTTTCTTCTTCTTTTTTAACTTTGATTTTAACCGGAGGAACTGTTGATGGAAAAATTTGTTTTTTAACCATTTTTTCAGAAACAGTCGATTCCATTTTCAATTTCATCAATTCTGAACGTCTGTCTACAAATTCCGAACGCAGTTCTTTAACTTGATTTGTCAACTCAACAATCTTAAATACCTTTTGTTCAAATCGTTGTGTATTAGCAATCATTATAATCGCCAAAATAATTACAAAAACAATAAATCGCCAGTTTTTAACAGCATCATCATCTATAAGAAATCTAGCTTTTAATAGGCCGTAAACTCCGTTTTTCATAACTAATTATATCTTTTCAGCTATTCTCAATTTGGCACTTCTTGCTCTATTATTTTCTTTTATTTCAGCATTATCAGGGACAATTAATTTTCCAATAGCTTTAAATGGAACTGAAAAATTTCCAAAAAAGTCCCGCTCAGGCTCCCCTTCAAACATTCCATTTTTCATAAATCTTTTCACTAATCTGTCTTCCAAAGAATGATACGAAATCACGCTTAATCTCCCGCCTTGATTTAATATTTCTAAAGATTGCTCCAAAAATTCTTTCAAAACATCCATTTCTTGATTTACTTCAATTCGGATAGCCTGATAGATTTGAGCCAATATTTTATTTCTAACTCTTTCAGGCAAATATCTCGCTAAAACTTCTTTTAATTCATCTGTTGTTTTAATTGACTGCTCCTGTCTTGCTTCTATAATTGTTCTTGCCAAAGCAGGTGCATTTTTCAATTCACCGTAATCTAAAAACACCCTTCTCAAATTCGCATCATCATATTCATTCACAACTCGATAGGCATTCAAATCATTTTTCTGACTCATTCTCATATCTAATCCTGCATCAAAGCGAGTAGAAAAACCTCTTTCAGCAACATCAAACTGATGTGACGAAACTCCTAAATCCGCTAAAATCCCGTCTACACTTTTCACACCATAAAAACGTAAAAACCGTTTTATAAAACGAAAATTTTCATTGATAAGAGTAAATCTTTCGTCCGGCAATGCATTTGCCAATGCATCTTCATCTTGATCAAAAGCAAATAATTTCCCGTTTGGTCCAAGTCTGCTTAAAATTTCTTTCGAATGTCCGCCACCCCCAAAGGTTACATCAACATAAATGCCGTCCGGCTTAATATTTAAACCATCTACTGATGCTTGAAGCAAAACCGGATTATGATATTCCATTGTTGTCGTCATTTATATTTCCCATTACTTCTTCTGCTAAATCCGCAAAATCAACATCTTCCCCATTTATTGATTTTTCATACAAATCTTTATCCCAAATCTCAACAATATTCACTGCCGATGAAAACACAACTTCCTTAGCAATACTAGCAAAAACCAGCAAATCTTTAGGTACTAATAATCGCCCTAAAGCATCAATTTCAACCACTTTTACCCCTGCTGTAAATCTGCGGATAAAGTCATTGTTTTTCTTTACAAACCGATTTAGTTTATTGATTTTTTGCATCATCAAATTCCACTCCTCCATAGGATACAACTCCAAACAAGGCTGAAATACGGAACGCTTCAAAACAAAACCGTCTTGAAGAGAAGAAGCCAATTGCTTTTTTAAAGGTGCCGGTAACAGCAACCTTCCTTTAGCATCAACTTTACATTCATATGTCCCAATAATTGTATCCAAGTAAAAAGTTTTAAATGATGTTGAGCAAAAATATAAAAAAATTTACCACTATTTACCACTATATACCACTTTGTTAATAAGTTTAACCGCTTTTGGACAAAAACCCTTAATTTTTGGACAATCAGAACGTTAGCACCTTTCCATTTTATTTATAAGAAAGATAATATTATAAAAAAAGGAGCCTAAATAGACTAAAATTCCCGTTTGAAATACTAAAAAGAAAAACCAATTAATCAAACCATAGAACTTGTGCACGAAAAGAAAAGAGATCTATTTTTGACATTAATGAATATAATTTAGAATTAAAAATTGTTGTAAAAATTCTTTTTTATTTATTAAATCCTATATTTGTCAAAATTGAAAATCCGGATTCAAAAACATGGAAAAATACTACAAAAAAGAAGGCAGATACAGCTATTATGAAGCTGGTGAAGGAACTCCAATTGTCATCTTGCATGGGCTTATGGGAGGACTTAGCAACTTTGATGCTGTTGCAAGTTACTTTTCTACAAAAGGATATAAAATAATCATCCCAGATTTACCTATATATACTCAGAATATTTTAAAAACAAATGTAAAAAGTTTTGCAAAATACGTTAAAGATTTCATCACGTTCAAAGGATTAGAAAGAGTAATACTTTTAGGAAATTCATTAGGAGGTCACATCGCTTTGTATCATACTAAAATGTATCCTGAAAAAGTATCCGGACTTGTAATAACGGGGAGTTCAGGGCTATACGAAAGCGCTATGGGCGATAGTTATCCAAAAAGAGGCGACTATGAATATATCAAGAAAAAAGCTGAGGATGTATTTTACGATCCAAAAGTAGCCACTAAAGAACTTATCGATGAAGTTTACGAATCCGTAAACGACAGAATCAAATTAATAAAAACATTGACGATTGCTAAAAGCGCCATTCGTCATAATATGGCAAAAGATTTACCAAAAATGCATGTTCAAACCTGTATTATTTGGGGAAAAAACGACAAAGTAACCCCTCCAGATGTTGCAGAAGAGTTTAATAAATTATTACCTAATTCAACATTATATTGGATAGACAAATGTGGTCATGCTGCCATGATGGAACATCCTGATGAGTTTAATCGTTTATTAGACGATTGGCTAACTCATACCCATTTAGCAGAACATTAATCTTAGAAAGAGGAATTTTACACCCAAAAAGAAAATGAAAATTAATACCGCCGAATTTATTATTAGTAATTCCGATGTGGCCAAATGTCCCAAAGACTTTTTGCCGGAATATGCTTTTATAGGCCGATCAAATGTTGGAAAATCTTCTTTGATAAACATGCTAACGAACCAAAAAAAATTAGCCAAAACATCTGGAAGACCAGGAAAAACACAATTAATCAATCATTTTTTGATTAATAACAATTGGTTCTTAGTCGATTTACCCGGTTATGGTTATGCTAAAGTTTCCAAAAAAACGAAATCTATTTTTCAAGAATTTATTACAGATTATTTTGAAACTAGAGAGCAACTAGTTTGTGCTTTTGTTTTGATTGATATTCGTCATGAGGCACAAACAATCGATATAGAATTTATGTCGTATATGGGTGAAAGCGAAATTCCCTTTTGTATCATTTTCACCAAAGCAGATAAGATCAGCAAAGTAAAAATCGATTCTCATGTTGCAGCATACAAAAAGCAAATGTTTGCCAATAACTGGGCCGAAATGCCTCATTATTTTGTCACATCAGCAACTGAGTCAACTGGAAAAGAAGAATTACTTTCTTATATTGACGAAGTAAATCAAGAAGTTTTCAAAAACAACAGTCAGTTTTAAAAGACACTCTTCGTTACATTTTAAAAACAAAAAAAGCCCAAAACTTCAAAAATATAGTTTTGGGCCTTTTTTTTGGAACAAAACCTTATTTATTTCGTTAGTTCTAATTTTTCTGCAAAATAATCACAGAAATCTTTCATAGTATCCGCCATTTTCTCATCATCAGTGGCACGTTTAAACGTTTCAGACATGGCTACCAAAGTTTGATGAAAGAAAATTTTCATTTCATCCACAGGCATATCTTTTGTCCATAAATCGATACGCATAGTTTCTTTTACTTTACTATCCCAAATGGACAACATAATAGCTTTCGCTTCTTCTTCATCGACTCCACCATCTTTAGCAGACCACATTAATTTTTCCGGAACACGGTTATCGTCTAATTCTATTAGAAACTTAATTTCTGAGGTATTTTGATTTGACATTACTTTTTAGGTTTGTATTTTGATTTCACAAATATTTCTTTCGCATCGGTTTTCAACAAATCAGCAATAGGGACATCATTATTTTTTATATAAGACCGTACTATTTGCCAACCTATCCAGGCACCAACTTGTCCTGGAGATTCATTGTCAATTTCCAAATAAAATTTAGAAAATGGAGCTGCATTTATAAATCTAGGTATTAGCTTTTGATCATCACTGTAGAGCATTTCTTTTTCAATAAAATAACGCCACATATAACTTTCATTTTCTTCACACCATTTCATTTGTTCAGGAGTATATCCCATTTTTTCCGCATCACTGTAATTTGGCAAAAGTAAGTCTTTCAAATATAATTGTTTTCCAAAATAAATCATTTGGCTAAGCATATTTTTATCAATAACCGGAGCAATTTTGCGTGATGAAAAACTCGAAACTACATCTGGCATAATTTGTCTTTGCTCAAAATTTTGCTTTATATAATTTGGAAATTGATAAAATTTATGATTTTTTCCCAAATACAATTCAAGCGAAATAATTACAAGACTATCCGCATAAATAACTTTATTTTTATAATCCATTTCAGAGATTATAGTGATAACTTTTGGTGTTTTCGTTTGAGGAAAATAATATTTAATATGTTTAAAAAGCGATTCTAATTCTACTTTAACAGGTGTGAAATCAGCATATTTTTTTTGGACCTCAGTATATAATTCTCTCCAAATTGGATCTTGCATTTTATTTAACCAAATACTGTTATCATTCCCTTCAGGAAAAAAGAAAGGAAAGGCTGCCTTTACTTTTTCCAGATCTTTTGGAGAAGTTTCAAAAAATACTTTGTCAAAGCGCTCTACTTTTACTTCTAAAGGAATTTTATCAACTGCATTTTCTATCTTATTTTTTTTCTCACAGGATAATAAAAAGAGACAAAGGACTACAAAAAATAGATTTTTTTTCATATTTATTAATTAAATTTGTACCCTAAGAATTTAAGGAAACGAATGCGCAACTAATTTAATTTGCAAATATACATTCCTGCTTTTTAAAACGTAAACTATTATGACTAAAAAAAGTACAATCCAAGTTGAAAAAGTTAATGCTCATATTGTAAGTTGGTTAAAAACTTACGCAGAAAACGCAAAAGTTAATGGATTTGTCATCGGGATTTCCGGAGGAGTAGATTCTGCAGTTACCTCAACATTATGTGCTCAAACTGGATTACAAGTTTTATGTGTCGAAATGCCTATTCATCAACCACATAGCCATGTAACTCGAGGACGTGAACACATTGAACAATTAAAAAATAGATTCCCAAACGTTATAAATGTTGAAGCTGATTTAACATCTGTTTTTGAAAATTTCAAAAAAATAGTTCCAGATAATGTTGACACACACAAGCTTCACTTATCTCAAGCCAATACTCGTGCACGTTTACGAATGACAACATTGTATTATTTTGCGGGTATTTATGGATTATTAGTTGCTGGCACGGGAAATAAAGTAGAAGATTTTGGTGTTGGGTTTTACACTAAATATGGTGATGGCGGAGTAGATTTGAGTCCTATTGCTGATTTATTGAAATCAGAAGTTTATAGTTTAGGAGCTTATTTAAAAGTTCCGGATTCTATTTTAAAAGCATCTCCATCTGACGGATTATTTGGCGACGAAAGAACAGATGAAGATCAATTAGGTGCTAGTTATGACGAACTAGAATGGGCAATGAATGAGGATGAAAAAGGAAGATCAACAAATGATTTTACTGGTAGAGAAAAAGTAGTTTTTGAAATTTACAAACGATTAAATACCGCCAACAAACACAAAATGAATGCAATACCAGTTTGTTCAATATCAAATTAATAAAAAAAAATCATATTTTATATTGATTCCTAATTAATTACAGAATTTTTTTATTAATTTTACTGTCCAAAAGATAAACAACACTTAAACAAATTAAATACCATGATTAAAGTATGTTTAGCCGACAATTATCCCGTAGTGCATTTTGGAGTAAAATCTTATTTTAAAGACCATGCAGAAATTTCAATAGTTGCCAATGTAGGTAATTTTTTGATGATTCGGGATATACTGCTTACCAAAGAGATTGATGTATTAATATTGGATTTGGAATTAGAAGGGCTTTCAAGCATTTTTGAAGTAAAATCAATTTTGAAAAACTTTCCAAAAACAAAAATTATTATATTCAGTGGTCTTTCAGAACAAATTTATGCGCCAAATGCCATAAAAGCTGGGGTTTCAGGATTTATTCACAAAAAAGAAAAACTAGAAACTTTAGGAATTTCAATTATCAAAGTACATCAAGGAAAGATAATTATTAACGAAACCGTTAAGAAAAACCTAGCATTAATTGCAAAACAAAGTAAGAGCG
This sequence comes from Bacteroidota bacterium, assembly GCA_046050185.1. Lineage (GTDB taxonomy): Bacteria > Bacteroidota > Bacteroidia > Flavobacteriales > Flavobacteriaceae > Flavobacterium. Next base: position 1,621 of record JBJOQF010000325.1, on the reverse strand, counting down.
AACGATTGTATCGAAAGCTTTCTAACCGTGAGGTAGAAGTATTACGCTATTTAAGTGATGGAAAAAAGAATCATGAAATAGCTGAAATTCTAAAACTCAACGAAAAAACAATTAGTACTTACAAATTAAGATTACTAACAAAACTGAATGTCACCAATTTAGTAGATTTAGTAAACAAAGCAAAAACATTAGAAATTGTTTAGTAATATCTAGACATTACTCTTCCTAATTTTTTTGAAAACGAATGGATTAACATATTATAATCCATAATCATTGAAATAGGCTCTGTATTATCTGAATTCACTTCAGATAATACAGAGCTTTTTAATTCCTCAATGATTCTGCCTACTAAATACCACCTCAAAGTTAAAATTGTCTCGGAAACATTTTGAACTATAGAATCGTTTTTAGACTTTGGAAAAATATTCTGCCCTTCCCAATTGTGCAAAATAAGCCTTTCATCTTCCATCAAAATATCAGTTACTTCTTGTGCAAAATCTGATTGCAAATGCATCAAATATTGTTCTAAACTGAAGTTTTCATTTTGATGATAAAAGTTTATCAAATCATTAAATATATCTCGAAACAATGGGTTAGCTAACTCAACCTCATCTTCTTGCAAACTCAAATAAATTCTCTGATATACTTTATATTCTTTTTTTTCTAAAACACTTTCGATTTCACCATCCTTATTTGTCTTCAAAAAAGCATCTTCAAACTCTTCTGTTTTATTTCCATACAACAAAAGAATTTCGATAATTTTTCTTTCTAAGCGGTATAGAATATCTACTTTTTCAGCTTCAACCGGATTCATATTTTTCACAACTTCAAAAGCTTTTTGCTCCTGTTTTTGTTTTTTACCAACTTCAGAAACATCTTTTTGAACTAATTGCGCTAAAGTACTAACCAGAACTTGTTCTGAAATATCCATAATTCTGGAACATTCCTGAATATAAATTTCTCTCTGAATTCTATCTGGAATTTTAGAAATACTCAATACCATATCCCGAATTAAATCGGCTTTTTTTATTGGGTCATTCTTCGCTTCATTCATCAAAAGCGAGGCTTTGAACTGAATAAAATCTTTTGCATTATTTTCGAGATATAAAACTAAATCGTCATACGATGTTTTTTTAGCAAAACTGTCGGGATCTTCTCCATCAGGAAAAGCACACACTTTCACATTCATTCCTTCCTCAAGAATCAAATCGATTCCACGAATTGACGCCCTTAAACCCGCCGCATCCCCGTCAAAAAGAACGGTAATATTCTTTGTTAATCTGTTTATTAAACGAATTTGATCCGGTGTTAGCGCTGTTCCAGAAGAAGCAACCACGTTCTCAATTCCGGATTGATTGAACTGAATTACATCCGTATATCCTTCAACTAAATAACAGTTGTTCAGTTTAGCAATGGACTGTTTAGCTTGAAAAATTCCATAAAGGACTTTACTTTTATGGTAAATATCACTTTCTGGAGAATTCAGGTATTTTGCCGCTTTTTTATCATTAGTAAGAATCCGACCTCCAAAACCAAGTACTCTTCCTGACATACTTTGAATTGGAAACATGACACGACCTTTGAATCGATCAAAAGGCCTGTCTTCTCTAGCAATTGTTAA
>JBJOQF010000324.1:0-2675 GCA_046050185.1 Bacteroidota bacterium | reverse complement strand
TATTTTTCTGAAGACTGATTTTTTATTTTGAGTAGAAACCGATTGGTGTACTTCTTCTAGAGATTTTCCCATGGCTGATTTTAAATTATTGATACAAAAGTAATTAAAAAATTTGTTTTGCAAAATATAATTTTTAGTTTTGTCTAAATTATTATTTAGAAATAATGAAAAACTATATTTTGTTATTATTTATATTGTTGGCGTTTTCCAACAAACTATTTTCGCAAGATTATCTATCCATTCAAACCGACAGACCAGACCAAACGGAGTGTCCTTTCATTACACCTAAGAATTATTTTCAAATTGAAAATGGTTTCATTTATGAAAAAAATAATACTAATTCAATCAAAATTGTTGTCCCTACAGTTTTAACCCGTTTTGGAATAAATGACCATCTTGAATTGCGTTTAATTACAGAATACGTGATTTATAGAAATAATTTTGAAAAAATATCTGGATTTAATCCAATAATGATAGGATTCAAAACCCGACTTTTGGAAGAAAAAGGGATAATTCCAGTTACCTCTTTTATTGCCCATATTTTAATTCCTAAAGTGGCTTCTAAAAATTTCAAAACTACTTTTTATACTCCTGAATTTAGATTTACAATGCAACACACCATCTCAGATAAACAATTATTAAGCTATAATCTTGGCGCCGAATGGAATGGAGAAACTGCCGAACCAACATTTGTTTATACACTAACAACAGGTTATTCCATCACTAAAAAAATAGGCGGCTATGTTGAGCTCTATGGTTTTGTCCCACAAATAGAAAAACCAGACCATCGGTTTAATGCTGGATTAACCTACTTATTCAATTCAAATCATCAATTAGATATTTCAGGTGGTATAGGATTGTCTAAATTATCTCCAAAATATTTTGTGGCATTAGGTTATTCGATTCGATTTAAAATCTGATTTCGATTCCTTTAAAATTGACTATTTTTGATAAAAATTGCCATCAATCTAAATGAAACACTTCGATTACATCTTTACCGGAACTGGATTATCAGCTTTGATGACCGTTTATAAAATGGTGCTTTCGGGAAAATTTAACGATAAACGCATTTTGCTTATTGATGAAAATGCTAAAAAAACGAACGACAGAACTTGGTGTTTCTGGGAAAAAAATAACATCGTTTGGGAAGATTCAATTTCACAGCAATGGAATTTGGCTTTGTTTGCCAATGAAGACTTTCGTCGGGATTTAGATTTAAAACCGTATCAATACAATATGGTACGCGGCTTAGATTTTTACAACCAAGTATTTGATTTGATTTCGAAACAAGAAAACATCACTTTTGTCAATCAAAAAGTATTAGAAATTGAAGAATCCGAAAATATAATTCTGATACAAACTGATGCTGAAAGTTTCTCTTGTTCAAAACTATTCCATAGCATTTACAACAAACAAAAAGTTGAAAATCAAACTAAATTTCCTGTTTTACAACAGCATTTCATTGGCTGGTTTATAAAAAGTGAACAGCCCGTTTTCAATCCTGAACAAGCTACATTCATGGATTTTTCGGTAGAACAAAAAGGAAATACGCGCTTTATGTATATTTTGCCTACTTCCGGAACCGAAGCTTTACTGGAATACACTTTGTTTTCTCACAAGCATCTTGAAAAAGCGGAATATGAAACTGAAATCAAAAAATACATACAAAATCTGGGCATTACAGATTACGAAATCATTGAGAAAGAGCAAGGAAGTATTCCTATGACCTGTTATCCTTTTTGGAAATTGAACACTAAAAACGTGATTAATATTGGTACTGCCGGTGGTTGGACTAAAGCCAGCACAGGATATACTTTTAAAAATTCTGATAAAAAATCTACTCAATTAGTTTCGTTTCTTCAAACAGAAACTGATTTCACGAAATTCTATAAAAAGAGTAAATTCTGGTTTTATGATTTGTTGCTTTTGGACATTTTAGACCGAAAAAATGAATTGGGAAGCACTATTTTTTCTTCTATGTTCAAAAAAGGAAATCCTACGTTGATTTTTAAATTTCTGGACGAAGAAACTTCTTTTCCAGAAGACATTCAGGTGATATTAAAATGTCCAAAAATGCTATTTATTAAAGCCCTATTTCATGTTATTTTAAAAAAAATGAAATAACAATCAAACTATAACAAAACTTTATAGCGCAAATAAACGTGTTGGAATTAAACTTTGTAACTTTGCACAATTAAACAAAGAAAACTTTAAACTTTTTAAAATAAAAAATATGTATCCAGAAGAAATGGTAAAACCGATGCAAGCTGAATTAACAGCTGCAGGTTTTCAAGATTTACATAGTGCTGAAGCAGTTGAAAACGCCATGAAATTAGAAGGAACAACACTTGTGGTTGTAAACTCAGTTTGTGGTTGTGCTGCGAGAAATGCACGTCCGGGAGCAAGAATGAGCTTAGATGGGGCAAAAAAACCAGACCATTTAATTACTGTTTTTGCAGGAGTTGACAAAGATGCAGTTGATGCTGCCAGACAACACATGTTCCCTTTTCCTCCGTCATCACCAAGTATGGCTTTATTCAAAAACGGAGAATTAGTTCACATGTTAGAGCGTCACCATATTGAAGGTCGCCCAGCTGAATTAATTGCTGAAAACCTAAAAGACGCTTTCAACGAATATTGTTAATTCAATAAAAAAGAAATAAAAAACCACGATT
>JBJOQF010000323.1:0-9318 GCA_046050185.1 Bacteroidota bacterium | reverse complement strand
GGACGATAATTAGAAGTCCAAAAAGAAGCATAAATAAGTGGTGTATTGTAATACACAGGCTCGTAAATATAATTTTGACCGTACATGTAAACATCTCCTACAACCTGTACGTGAACATTGTTGTATCTGTCTTTCTCAACATCGATTGTAGCGACATCTTGATATATATCTCGATCAAGTATGGACTGGATAATAATCACATGGGTTCTATTCTCTACGGATTCAATTACCCGTAAGTAATCAACTTCGTCATCATTATTTAAATCTAAATTTGATATTTGAAGTTGTGGGTCGTTTAACCGTCTTTCAAAATCCTGAAGATTTCTTGAATCCCCAAAAATTGATGCAACTGCGCGTAAATCTAAATTATCACTAATTTCAGTATTCATTGCATTAACTGTAGTTCTATCTTGCGCTTGTACTTGTGTGGCGAAAACAGAAGTCAAAAGACTTAACAGAAGTATTTTAGTTTTCATAATAAATAGTATTAAGTTTAATATTTTATCATTATCCAATTACTGTGCCAATAATTTTAGACCATTAGTGTTAATATTTTTTTAATTGTAAATTAGTCTTGAAAAATTATATGAAATGAGAAAAATTATTTTGATTATATTGGTTTTAAATATTTTTATATCATGTAAAACAACTAGTGATATTGTTGAAAAGTCTAGTGATATGGGCTTTCAATCTGTTCAAATTGACACATTGTTTCAGGATAAAATGAATATTAGAGCTATTCTAATTGATGAAAATAAAATTTGGTATGCTTCAGATAATTCTAGATTTGGTTTTTATGATTTGGAAAAAAACAAAAAAAATGAAAACTATATTGCTAATGATAGTTTGAAATTTGAATTTAGAAGTATTGCACAAACATCTTCAGCAATTTTTATACTTAACGTTTCAAATCCAGCGTTATTATATAAAATTTCTAAAGATGGTTCAGAGACAAAATTAGTATATCAGGAAAACCACGAAAAAATATTTTATGATAGCATGCAATTTTGGAATGATACTGAAGGAATAGCTATTGGAGATCCAATAACAAATTGTCTTTCAATAATAACAACACGTGACGGTGGTAATTCTTGGAATAAAATACCGTGTGATAAATTACCAAAAACAATTGATGGGGAAGGAGCTTTTGCGGCAAGTAATACTAATGTTGTTATCAAAAAAAATAAGACTTGGATTGTTACAGGCGGAAAAAAATCCAGAGTTTTTTATTCACTCAATAAAGGAAAAACTTGGGAAGTGCATGATACACCAATAGTTCAAGGAAAAACTATGACTGGGATTTTTACAGCTGATTTTTATGATTCTAAAAAAGGATTTATAGCTGGAGGAAATTATGAATTACCGAACCAAAATTTTTCAAACAAAGCATTAACTACAAATGGAGGGGAAACTTGGAAACTACAAGCCGAAAATAAAGGTTTTGGTTATACTTCCTGTGTACAATATGTTCCAAATAGTAATGGAACAGAATTAGTTTCAGTGGGTGCATCTGGATTGTATTATTCGAGGGATAGTGGTAATTCATGGAAACAAATGGCAGCAGATTCCAGTCTTTTTACAATTCGATTTTTAGATAAGCATAACGCTATTGCAGCTGGTAAAAATAAAATGGTTCGTTTAAATTTTAAAAAATAAAACACCCTAGATAATAGAATAAACTATTAAATAGGGTGTTTTTATTTGAATTAATAACGCCTAAGTATTATTTTCTAGGACCTTTATCTCGGTATTGTTGCAATAATTTTCTATTAAAATCCTCTTCAGATTTTCTCAGTTTTATGATTTTAATTGCTGGAATGATTGATTTAAGATTTGCAGTGAATTTTTTTCGTAATAAAAATAATTCCTCTTCATTACTTTCCATTTGAGCAAGAAATGCACTGGCTTCTTTTTCGGTCATTTTATCTAAACCGGCATCATTCATTCTTTTCATTAAAGTTTTCATTTTTTGATGTCTTAATTCAAATTGCTTGTCATCAAATGTGTTGTAGAGTGGCCAAAATTTTTCTGCTTCACTAGTTGTTAAATCTAATTCAGTAGTCAAGAAAGCTACTTTTAAAGCTTTGATTTGTTCTTTTTTTTCTTTCATTCTTTCGCCTTGAGCGTAAAAATTGAAAGAGAAAAGTAGTAGTAGTATCAGTAAAATATTCTTAATGTTCATTGTTGTATTTTTAAGTTCGATTTCAATATTAAAGGGTGTTATTGTTATTCTATAATAAGATTTTCTGCATTAGAATTTACAGATAATAAATCTTCAATAGTCTCATCTTCCAGTGCCACAGTAGTTTTTATTTTATTAATATCTTCGGAGTCCAGCTCATTTATCAGGTCGTATTGATTCATATTAGATTGATACGCTAGATAATTTTCTAAAGTAGTGGAATCTAATTCTTTCGTTTTTGTTGTATACGTATTCACAATAGGTATCATCAATGTAATTACTAAAATTGCTGCTGCCATCATTATTACTATCTTTCTTTTTTGAAAAAGAGAAATTACTTTTGGTTCCTCTTTTGGCAATTGTTGTAAAACTTTTGCCGAAAAATTTTCAAAGTAATGTTCAGGAGTTTTAAATCCTGATTCAATTTTCGGTTCGTTTTCTAATTTAAATGCTTTCATAATATTCATTAGACTTAATTAAATAAAAAAGGTTTAATTTGCCGTTACAAAGGCTTCAATTTTTTTTACGGCATGATGATAAGATGCTTTCAAAGCGCCGACTGATGTGCCTAATATTTCTGAGATCTCTTCATATTTTAATTCTTCAAAATATTTCATTTTGAAAACTAATTGTTGTTTTTCTGGTAAAATGGCAATGGCTTTTTGTAATTTTATTTGAATTTCATTTCCGTCAAAAAAAACATCTGCTTTTAGATTATCAATGGTTTTGTTTTGTAATGTTTCAGATGAGATTCCGTTAATTTTAGCTTTGTGATTCAAAAAAGTTAATGCTTCATTAGTTGCAATGCGATACATCCAAGAAAAAAGTTTACTATCGCCTTTGAAATTTTTTAAATGTTGAAATACCTTTATAAAAGTATTTTGTAACACATCGTCAGCATCATCATGACTCAATACAATATTACGGATATGATTGTACAACGGTTTTTGATAATCTTGTATGAGCTGTTGAAACGCTTGATTTTGCGTTTTAGGGTTCAATAGATTTTGGATGAATTCCTTTTCCTCGTGCAAAGCTATTATTTATCAGTTAGAATGGAATTTCTCAAATAGGTTTAATCTGAAAAAAAAAAATTAAAATTCAGATTGTTCTTCTTCCTTTTTTGGAACGGTTGGTTTTTTTATAACCGGTTCAGTTTTTATAATTTGTTTAGGTTTTATAACAGGTTTAGATTTTATAACGGGTTCTGTTTTTACAGCTTCAGTATTTTTTAGAACAGGCTCAGTTGTTATGATTTCATCGGCTTTTATAACTGCCGGATCGTAAATTTTGACGGCTTCCACTTTTGATTTTATGGGATAATAAATTTCAGTTACCCATTTTGATGGATTTTTCATTTCGGGTTTGCTGATCAAGTGAATTTCAAGATGAGAAAATACGGCATTGGGTCCTAAACGATTAGTATTAAGGTATTGTATTGTTTTGTCCAAAGCTTTGTCTCTATGTGAATAATCACCGGTTAAAGTTGTTTTTACTGCTTCGAATGCTTCTAGTTTTCCAGAGTAAAGATCACTTCCTTCGCTTGTGAAAATTTGATTTTTAATTGGTACACAAATAGAAATTTTAGTAAGTCCGGTTACTAAATCATAGGTATGATAGATTATGAAAGGTTTTCCTGTAATTCCAAGATTGTTTTTTTTACAAAAAGTTATAATTTTTGGAGCAACAATTTTAAAATTCTTAACAACATTAGAAATTTTACTGGTGAAACTTTGACGTAAATAAAAAGTTTCTGGTTTTTTTACTAAACCGTCTACTTTTATTGAATATGTATTTATTTCATAATCTAAGGTTTTATCTAGGTTGTCTAAGCTTTTTTCATATATATCACCAATTATTTTATTTACTCCGCCATTAAAAGCAGAATAAACTTTAAAAAGAAAACTCATTTTTCCTTTTGTTTTCCAAGTTACTTTTGTTCCTCCAATAGTGTCTTTGAAACTCCAAAAAACATCAGATACTGTGCCGTCAGAATTCATTTTTTGTGAAATACTGTCATTTTCCTTCACGAAAACAGTTTGCATATTACCATTGCCACTTTTCCCTTCCCAGGAATAAGAACCTCCTTTTCCAATTGTGTTTTGAGGATATGTTATTTTTATTTCTGGATCTTCTACTACCCAGGAACCAAAGTCTTCCCAATTTTTAAAATCATTTACATAATTAAATATCGCCGGTTTTGAAGAATTAATGACTTTACTTCTTTCTACAGTAAAATCTCCTTTTTGTGTTGCAATAAAAATAGATAGTGCAACTAAGCTAAGTAATAGTAAAAGGAATAGATATTTTAAAATCCTCATGATAATGGGCTGTTTTTAACTTGTAAAGTTAAAAATTTTATTAATATAGTATTGAAAGTAACAAAAAAATATAAATTAGGTTTTTTGTGTTGGTTTTGATTTTGAGTATGTTTCAAACTCATTATTGAAAATTAGAAGTTAATTTTCAAAAAAAAATGCTCACTTTTATATAGTGAGCATTTTGATATTACAAAAAAATAAAGATGTTAACGTTTGAAAAATATTTTTATCATAAATAAGATTCCAATAAAAATTAAGAAACCTATTAATATCTTGTAATTTCCTTTATAAAACTCTTTATGTACTCCTAAATCTTTTCGGTAGGCATATATTGCTGCAATTACAAAAGCAACAAAAAAACAGCCTGCAAACACTAATTGTCCTTGACTAAACATAGTTTAAATTATTTCAGGCAAATTTAGTTAATTGTTTAGAAATAGTTGCTAATTTGCCTTTTCATTTAATAAAATAAAAAAGATGCAAAAACAAATAGACTCCGTTAAAGAATTTCATACTGCATTTAAAATAGGACATAGTGAAATTCCTATAGCTAATTTAGGAGAAAGTAAACATACGCTTCGATATAACTTGATGAAAGAGGAAAATGAAGAGTATCTGGAAGCAGTTCAAAATAATGATTTAATAGAAATTGCAGACGCACTTGGCGATATGATGTATATTTTATGTGGAACTATTATTGAGCATGGTTTGCAACATAAAATAGAAGAAGTTTTCGACGAAATTCAACGCAGTAATATGAGTAAATTGGGCGAAGATGGGAAACCTATTTATCGTGAAGATGGAAAAGTAATGAAAGGGCCCAATTATTTCAAACCTGATTTTTCAAAAATACTTGAGGAAAAATAGTATATTTTAGAAAAAAAGTAAAAATAAAAAAAGCGATTTTCAGTATGAAAATCGCTTTTTTTAAATCTGAAATCTGAAATCTACACTTTAACTGTCCAACCAAAAGTGTCTACTTCTAATTTATTTTGAATATTGGTCAATTTATCTTTTAATTGTAATGCAATAGAATTTTCAATTTTTGGTAATTCATGATAAACATCTTTATAAGAGTATCCAGAAATAGGACTTACCACTGCGGCTGTTCCGGCTCCAAATATTTCTTTCAAGGTTCCATTTTCAGAAGCTTCTACAAGTTCAGAAACTAAAACCGGACGAATTTCTACATTTATACCTTCACTTTTTGCCAAATCAATAAGTGTTTTTCTAGTTACACCATCAAGAATTCTTTCGCTAACAGGTGCGGTTAGTAAAGTATCATTGATTCTAAAAAACACATTCATTGTACCTGCTTCTTCAAGTTTAGTATGTGTTGCGTCATCAGTCCAAATCACTTGTTGGAATCCTTCTTTATTAGCTAAGTCAGTAGGGTAAAATTGTGCAGCATAATTTCCGGCAGCTTTTGCAGCTCCTATTCCACCATTTGCAGCTCTACTGAAATGCTCGGCAATAAGTACTTTTACATCTCCGGAGTAATAAGATGTTACAGGCGATAAAATAATCATGAATTTATATTCATCTGACGGGTTTGCTATTACACCAGTACTTGTAGCAATCATAAACGGTCTGATATACATAGCGTTTCCTTTTCCTTTTTTTATCCAAGCTTCGTCTAATTGTAACAATTGATTTAAGCCATTCATAAATATATCCTCAGGAACTTCTGGCATAGCCATTCTTACAGCAGATTTATTGAAACGTTTATAATTTTCATCAGGTCTAAAAAGCCAAATGTCATTTTTATCATCCTTGTAAGCTTTCATACCTTCAAAAATAGCTTGTCCATAATGAAAAACTCTTGTAGATGGATCTAACAAAAAGGGAGCATAAGGTTTAATGACTGGTTTTTGCCATTCCCCATTTTTAAAATCACACTCGAATAAATGATCTGTAAAAACAGAACCAAAACTTAAGTTTCCAAAATCTACTTCATTTATTTTTGAAGAAGAAGCTTTTATTATTTCAATTTTACTAGTTTGAGTTGTACTCATAATAAAGGATATTATTTTAATTTTTTTTAAAAGTGATATGCTTGAGCATTAAAACCTTTGATTTTATAAAAGGAACTTTAATCATTGCAAAATTAAATAAAAATCAATGAAATCCTTATGATTATTTTATTAATTATAGCACTTAACTAGGATTTATTTATATTTTAAAAAATTGAAAAAAATAGAGCCAATTTATATGAAATTTATAAAAAATATAGTTTTTTTGAGATTATTACGTTTTTGTTTTGATTAAATTTGACCATCTGTTATAGCTATGAAATTAAGAATAACCTCAAATTATAATTTTGAAAAGAGAAATAATCCAAACACTTGATGGTTCTACAACTATCCACCTGCAGGAATGGAATGAATGTTATCATTCTAAACACGGAGCAATACAGGAAGCGCAACATGTTTTTATCAAAAACGGGCTCTCTTTATTTCAAAATAGACAAATTTCTATTTTAGAAATTGGTTTTGGAACCGGTTTGAATGCGTTTATTACTTTTTTGGAAGCATCCAAAATGAATCAATCAATCGATTATGTAGGAGTTGAAGGGTATCCAATATCAGCCGAGGAAGTTGTGTTGATGAATTATGTTGAAGAATTGAATGCCAGTTCTGAAAGTGCTGTATTTAAAAAAATGCATGAAAGTAATTGGGAAGAAAAGATTGTTTTAAGGGATGATTTTACTTTAACAAAAAAGAAACAGTTTTTTGAAGAAATTGATGATTTTGAAAAATTTGATTTAATCTATTTTGATGCTTTTGGATATAGAGTTCAGCCTGAATTATGGAGTACGGAAATTTTTAAAAAAATGTATAATGCACTTAAAAGCAATAGTGTACTGGTTACTTATGCTGCCCGTGGAGTTGTAAAAAGGAGTATGATAGAAGTAGGTTTTACTGTTGAAAAATTAGCGGGACCGCCAGGCAAAAGAGAAATGTTTCGAGCAAGAAAAAAATAAAAAAATAAAAAATTTGGAGTTTAAAAAGATACTTTTTTTTAAATGTAATAAAATTCTAAAAAGAACGTTAATTTCTTATGCTGTCTATTTTAAAAATGTAATTTTACAAAAATTAATACTATTTGAAAATCCAAATCTTAATTTATTATGTCGAAAATTATGTTCGATTACACAAAATCAGTACTTGAAAGAGTAAGTTTTGACCCAGTGCTTTTTTGCAAAGAATTAGAAAAAGCGATTAAAACTTTATTACCATACGAAATGGAACAATTACGAGAATGGTTATTAAATTTCACGATAGGAAAACCAGAATTAGAACAATGTTTGCTAATCGTAAATTCATAAAAAAGGAACCTTAAACAGGTTCCTTTTTTTATTTTTTTTGGATTGGACTAATAATTTGTACATTTTGAAAAACAATAGCCCCTTTTATAACTCCAGAAATTGTACTTCTAAGAGCATCAATTATTTGAATTTTCAATTCGCTTTTAGGGAAAATCAGGCTGACTTCCCGAGCAGGTTTTGGCTCCTTAAAATGGCGTAATTTCATTTTGTCAGATTCTTTCAAATCTAAGGTGTGTAAATAAGGTAGTAAAGTGGTTCCTAAACCTTCATCAGCTAATTTTATTAAAGTTTCAAAACTTCCGCTTTGTATTTGAAAATGATTAATTTCATTTCGACCTCCAGTATTTTTACACAAGTTTAATATTCCGTCACGAAAACAGTGACCATCTTGTAATAATAGGATTTCATCTAAGTTTAAATCTGAAACTTCGATTTCTTCTTTTTGAAAATTATGATGACTTTCCGGAATATAAGCAACAAAAGGTTCAAAATATAAAACAATTTCCTTGATTTTTTCTTCCATCAAAGGGGTTGCTGCAATCGCTGCATCAAGATGACCGTTATTGAGTTTTGTAATAATCTCTTCAGTGTTTAACTCTTCGATTATGAGCTTTACCTTTGGGTATTTTTTGATAAAATTATTCAAAAACATTGGTAATAATGTAGGCATAATAGTAGGAATTATCCCTAATCTGAATTCACCGCCAATAAAACCTTTTTGTTGCTCTACAATATCTTGAATTCTATCGGCTTCGTTTACAATGTTTTTGGCCTGATTAACAATTTTTTGTCCAATATCCGTCAACTGGATTGGTTTTTTTGTTCGGTCAAATATTAGAATACTTAACTCTTCTTCAATTTTTTGAATTTGCATACTCAAAGTTGGCTGAGTTACAAAACATTTTTCGGCTGCAAGAGTGAAGTTTTTATGTTCGGCTACAGCCAAAACATATTTTAGTTGAGTGATTGTCATTTTTATAGTAATATCTGATACAAATATAAAAAAACTATAATTTTTTCCTATAGTATTTCCTCTTAAAACTTGTTTTCAATTTACAATTAAAGGAGAAATTCTAATTAAATCATCTGAAATTAATGATGAAGGAACAAATTCCATCGAGAGTCGTTTTAGCTCTGAGCAAAAAAAACAAGTGGGATGATGCGGCGCTTGGTTATAAGAAGAATTGTAACAATACCATAGTATATGTGAAATAATCAATAAAATTAGCAATGATTTTTTTTTAGCAAATAAAACTATTAATTTTATTTTAAATTTGAGTTAACTAACAGCAATTTCTTATGAGCGATTTTTATAAAAAAATATTAGAAAATAATAAAAAATGGGTAGAAACGTCTCTAGCTAGCGATCCTAATTATTTTGCAGATTTAGCCAAAGGACAAACACCACCTTTATTATGGATTGGTTGTTCGGATAGCAGAGTTCCAGCTAACGAAATTGTTGGCGCAAAACCTGGAGAAGTATTTGT
>JBJOQF010000322.1:0-3475 GCA_046050185.1 Bacteroidota bacterium | reverse complement strand
GTTTACAAAACAACTATTTTTTATAAAATATAAAATCCAAAAAAATGTCAAAACAATTCTCTGATTTAGGAATTTCAGCACCAATATTAAAAGCGATTACTGAATTGAAAATTGTTATACCAACAGAAATTCAGCTGAAAACAATTCCGTTACTATTATCAAATACAACAGACTTGGTTGGACTTGCTAAAACTGGTACTGGAAAAACGGCGGCTTACGGATTGCCAATTTTACAATTAATAGATGCCAATTCGCCTGTAGTACAAGCAGTAATTCTTGCACCAACGCGAGAACTGGGCCAACAAATATTTAAAAATTTAGAATCATTTGCTAAATTCTTACCACAAGTTTCTATTGCAGCAACTTGCGGAGGAATTCCAATCAAACCACAAATAGAAAGACTTTCATTGCCTACACATATTGTTGTGGCAACACCGGGACGTTTAATAGATTTGATTCAGCGCAAAGCCATAAATTTAAAAGAAACCAAATTCCTTGTGCTCGATGAAGCTGATGAAATGGTAACAATATTAAAAGAAGGTTTAGATGAAATTATTGCTGAATTACCTGCAACTCACAATACTTTTTTATTCTCAGCGACTATGCCGGGAATCATAAAACAACTGATCCAAAACTACTTAAACAAAAACGTAGTTCAAGTTAGTGCTAATATGGAAACAGTGGGAAATCAAGGTATTGACCATGAATATATTGTGGTGAATCCCATTGAAAAGCTCGATGTTTTGATGCATTTCTTGAATACTAAAGAAGGGGAGCGCGGAATTATTTTTTGTAAAACGAAAGCCGCAGTAAATAAATTAGCTAAAAATTTAGCGATTAACAGATTTTCTTCAGGTGCATTACATGGAAGTTTATCACAAGGAATTAGGGACAGAATCATGGAGCAATTCCGTGAAGGACATATCAATATATTAGTAGCTACTGACTTAGCGGCAAGAGGAATTGACGTAAAAGAAATATCTTACGTTGTTAATTATCATTTGCCGGATGTTTATGAAACGTACGTTCACCGTAGCGGAAGAACCGCTAGAGCAGGAGCAAAGGGACTTTCTTTGACAGTTTTACAACCAGAGGAAGTAATAGAAATTGCCGATTTTGAAAAAGAATTGGGAATAAAATTTATTGAATTTAAAAAACCAACTGTAGCAAGTATCGAAGAAAACAACACATTATTGTGGGCAAAACAAATCTTTAAAACCAAACCCAACCATGATGTTGCCACAGAATTAAAAGAAAAAATAAAAACGGTTTTTCATCATTTGACTAAAGATGAATTAATTGAAAAATTATTGGCTAATTATATACTTCAAAACAAAAACGAGCCTTTAGAAAAGCCAGTAAAAAAACTAAAAAAATAATAAATTAATTCCACAATTAATGAACTGTTGCAATTCCTTCATCATGAGAAGTTGCAATAGTTTTTTTTATGTTTCGTTTTCCTAAAATCAAAATGATTAATGCCAAAATTGTTGTAACTGCCATAATAACAACCATAGGTAACATCGAATTTTTTACAAAAAAACCAACTGCAAACGAAGCCAAAGCTCCAATTCCCAACTGAATAGCACCCATCAAAGCCGAAGCACTTCCTGCATTTTTTGAAAAAGGCGCAAGAGTTAGGCCTGCTGTATTTGGGTTAGATATTCCCATACAACCTAAGAATAAAAATAATAATCCTGTCGTTTCATATAAACCTATAGTATTATTCATAACTAAAATAAGAAATAAAAGACTGATTATGGATTGCACAACAAGCGAACCATAAATCATTTTTTCACTTGTAAATTTTCTTAATAATAACGAATTTATCTGGCTTGCACCTATAAAACTCATAGACATAAAAGCAAATATCCATCCATAAGTTTTAGCATCCACTTTGAAAATATCCATAAATAAAACAGGGGAGGCTGCTACATAAGCAAACAATCCTGAAAAAGCTATAGATCCAGTAAAACAATACGTGTAAAACTGGGGCTCTTTTAAAATACTAATAAAATTAGTAATGATAGGTTTTGGTTTTAATGAAATTGAAGTGTCTGGTTTAAAAGTATTTGGCAAACCAATTTGTGCAGCTAAAAGAATCAAAATTCCCATACTCATTAATATGAAAAAAACGGTATGCCATCCATAATCAGCCGTTATATAACCACCAAAAGTTGGTGCTAACATTGGCGAAAGCCCTACAACCAACATCAATAAAGAAAATACTTTAGGAATATCTTTCACAGGAAATAAATCCCTGACCATGGAAACAGATGCAACAGCTGCAGCACAACTGCCAATAGCCTGAATAAAACGTATACCAATAAAAGTATTAATATCTGTTACAAAAACACAACCTAATGATGCTAAAATGTAAACTAACAAACCTATAAATAAAGGTTTTTTTCTACCAAAACGGTCTAATAATGGTCCGTAAAGCAATTGACCTGCGGAAATCCCAACGAAATAACTGGATAATGTCATAGAAACATTTGCAACAGAAGTATTTAAATCTTTAGCAATTCCTGCAAAACCAGGTAAATACATATCGATTGAAAATGGACCAAGTGCTGTTAATGATCCTAAAATTAGAATTAATTTTATATATTTAGATTTTGTAATAGATTTATTGGTCATCAAATTGTTTTTTTTTTGCAAATGTAAATATTTAGAATGGTTAATAATAATTTGCCTTACCAAAGAGAGAGATAATTTAAAGCAACAATTTTTTTTGAAATTAAAACTGTCTATAAATTGAATTATAATTTATATTATGTAAAATAGAATTTAAAAAAAACATCTATATCAATACATTTATTATTAAATGAAAAAAGCACTACTTTTAAGTAATGCCTTCATTTCAAGTATTAAAAAAAATTATTTTATAGAAAATGGCATGTTCCAGTTTTCCCAACTTAAAACAATATTATTTTCATTTATTGAATAAATTAATTTTTCAATAGCAGTATTTGCAATTTGTTGTTTTACAGTAACTCTTAATTGGTCTTCTTTTTCTTTATATTTATAAGCTCCCCATTGTTTAGTCTCTTTATTAAAAATAATAACACATTCTTTTTCATTTGGTATAACAAAAAAAGAATATTTTCCAGCAGGTAGTTTTGAACCTTCAATAGTAAGCTCTTTATCTGTTTCAAAAGTCGTCGCTTCATTTGCGCCAGCACGCCAAACTTCATTAAATGGAACTAATCCACCCCAAATTTGTCTTCCTTTAACTGAAGGACTACTGTAATTAATACTAATTGTAGCACCATTAATTTTTCCTGATGCAACTGCCGCGGGGCTAGCTTTCTCTTGAGCATTTAAAAAATTAATAAATAACAAAGCAAAGGTTAAAAATGGTATTTTTTTAAGTAATTTCATGATTTAAAATGTTTTAGTTATGATTACAAACATAAAATAACTTTATTTAATTTATTATAAATTCTTACGGATTTTATGAAAAAAATAAGGA
>JBJOQF010000321.1:0-3936 GCA_046050185.1 Bacteroidota bacterium | reverse complement strand
TTTGGGATTACAGTTTATACTTAAAAATTAGAATACAATACAAAATCAAATATTCAATACTATAACATATACTTACATCAACAAATGATGTATTCTCGATATTTATTATCGCTAAAACAGTCGTGGTTTTCCAACAGTGTTATGATTTCATGAAGGTGAATTAACTTCCGGCAGTAAAGAATTGTCAACGAGAAAAAGATCTAAAAAAATGACTTTAAAATAACTGTCGTACTAAATCTCAACAATTGTAATCATTTCAGCTTTAAAATTTTATTTAAGCGATTTTCTTTCAATATCATTCCCTTTTTAATTTCTTCCTTTTATTATCGGATATTCATAAAATCATTAACTTTGATAATTCATTGAAAATCAAAATTTTATTTTTTTTTAAACAAACTATTCTTGTCCAAGTTCATCTCAATTACCCACTATCACATATAACAATTACTTTCTAATTTATAGTTTTAAAACTTAAAAAATTAGTCTTTATGCAAACCTCATCAACAGATAATTTTTGGCAATTTGACACTAACTATTGGTTTCTGAAACTAAATAGCAACGACCAAGGTTTATCCGAAACAATTGCTGAGAAAATCCTGTTAGAATCTGGACAACACAAAAAAAATAAATCTGTTTTAAAAAAAGATTTTCTTCTTTTTATAGGACAATTTAAAAGTCCATTGATGTTATTACTTATTGGAGCAGTAATACTATCTGCCTTTCTTGGTGACACAACTGATGTTTTTATTATTCTCTTTATCGTTTTATCTACTGGCTTACTTAGCTTTTTTCAAGAAAGAAATGCAGGTCGTTTTGTAGCGAATTTACAATCAATGATTGCATTAAAAAGTAATGTACTCAGAGATGGTAAAGAACAAGAAATTCTTTCTTCTGCTATAGTTTCCGGTGACATTATTTTCTTAAAAGCTGGGGATATGTTACCTGCTGACTGTCTGATTATTGAGTCTAATGAATTGCATGCCAATGAAGCCAGCTTAACGGGAGAATCTTATCCTACAGCAAAAACAGTAGGGATTTTAGAAGGAAAAACAGAACTAACTAAAAGAACAAACTGCCTTTGGGAAGGAACAAATATAGTTAGTGGCACTGCTAAAGCTTTGGTAATTAATACCGGAAGCAAAACTATTTTTGGATCTATAACTAAAAGTATTTCTACTACAGTAGAAACTAAATTTGAAAAAGGAATCAAAGACTTTGGTTATTTCTTAATGAAAATAACATTAGTTCTTTCTATATTTATATTGATTGTCAATTTATTAAATCATAAAAGTGCAATTGAATCCACTTTATTTGCTTTGGCTTTAGCTGTAGGAATGGCACCGGAATTACTTCCTGCCATTACAACAATTGCAATGAGTGCCGGGGCCAAAAGGATGTTAACCAAGAAAGTAATTGTAAAAAAACTAGCTTCTATTCAAAACCTGGGAGAAGTCAATTTATTATGTACTGATAAAACAGGAACTATTACTGAAGGTGCAATTATAGTCGCCGGAACAGTTGATGGATTAGGCATTGAAAACGAATTTGTAAAAGAATTAGCCTATTGGAATGCTTTTTTTGAAACGGGTTATACTAACCCAATCGATGAAGCAGTGAAAAAGTTACAATTGAAAACAAAAACTAATGCTACAAAATTAGATGAAATTCCTTATGATTTTATACGCAAAAGATTAAGCATTGCTATTAAAACAGATACCGAAAAATTATTGATTAGTAAGGGTGCATTTAGCAACGTTATGAGTATTTGCACTAGTGTAAGATTAAGCAATGGTAATATTGAAAAAATAGAACAGCATCAAGCTGAAATTGAAAAAAAATTTGAAGAATTTGGAACCAATGGATTGCGAACAATTGGTGTATGTTATAAAAAAATCAATACCGATTCTATTGCTAAGGAAGATGAAACTATCATGATTTTTGCCGGTTTTATTTTACTGGAAGATCCTGTTAAAAAAGGAATTATTGAAACAATCGAAGAATTAAAAAAACTACAGGTAGACCTCAAAATAATATCTGGCGACAATAAAAATGTTGCCCGATCCATTGCTTTAAAAATTGGCATTAAAAATCCAATAGTAATGACAGGACAAGAGCTTTTTAGTACAAGTCCTGAAGCGCTGAAACATTTGGTAAGAAAAACACATATTTTTGCTGAGGTGGAACCGCAACAAAAAGAGCATATTGTTCAGGCTTTAAGAAAAACATATACAATTGCCTATGTGGGTGACGGCATTAACGATATTTCTGCTTTAACAGCTGCCGATATTGGAATATCAGTAGAAAATGCTGTTGATGTCGCCCGAGAAGCAGCCGATTTTGTATTAATGGAAAAAGATTTAGCCGTTATTATAGATGGTATCAAAGAAGGAAGAAAAACTTTTGCAAACACTTTAAAATACATTTTTATAAACACAGGCTCTACTTTTGGTAATATGTTCAGCGTTGCGATTGCTTCCCTTTTATTACCATTTCTCCCTATGTTGCCTAAACAAATTTTACTTACCAATTTCATTACTGACTTCCCTTATCTGACTATTGCATCTGACAATGTGGATCAAGAACAATTAAACAAACCCGGAAAATGGAACTTAAAATTCATTAGAAATTACATGATTATTTTCGGAATTCACAGTTCGCTATTTGATGTAATAACATTCCTTATACTTTATTATGTGTTAAAAGTAAAAGAATCTGCCTTTCAAACGGCTTGGTTTACAGAATCTATATTAACAGAATTATTCATTTTGTTTATAATACGAACACATAAAAACTTCTTTAAAAGCAAGCCTAGCAAATATCTTTTTATTTTGAGCATCCTTGGATTAATAATTACAATTACGCTTCCCTATCTTCCTATTGCAAGTAAAATAGGATTGTCACCGCTGCCTCTTCTTAATATTAGTATTATGCTAATCGTCGTGCTGGCCTATATCATTACAGCCGACTTGTTAAAAGTCTGGTTTTTCAAAAAATACATTCAGTCTTAAATAATTAAGATACTTTTAAAGCCAGTTACTTTATTATTTCTTAAAAAAATATTTCAATTAAATTATATATTTTTATTCCAAAATAATTCTTCTAAATACTTTTTATATTTGTAGATGAATTTATACTAGTTAAGTATTAGAATGGAAACAAAACTATTAATTCTAGCAGGTCTGGGTGATTCTGGAGAAATGCATTGGCAAAGTTATTGGCAAAAGAAATTTAAAAATTCCACAAAAGTTATTCAAGACAATTGGGACGAACCTAAACTTGAAGATTGGCTTTTTAAACTCAATGAAGCGATTCAAAAATTAGATTCACCAACTATTTTAGTGGCGCATAGTCTAGCCGTTTCAATGGTTTTGCATTGGGCTTCCGCCAATAATAATCCCAACATTATAGGCGCTTTATTAGTTGCTCCCGCCGATGTTGATTCGCCTTTACACACACCTGATTCAGTAAGAAATTTTGCTCCTATTCCATTGCAAAAAATACCTTTCCCAACTTTAGTTATAGGAACTGAAAACGACAACTATATTACTTTGGAAAGAACTAAATATTTAGCCAAAATGTGGGGTAGTGATTTTGTAAATATTGGTCAAAAAGGACATATTAACTCCGAATCAAATCTTGAATTTTGGGAAGAAGGACAAATGCTGTTGCAACAATTAATCGATCGCATTAACGCTTAGATTTACCCTATTCGCAATCCGTTTTCTATTTTGAAATCCGGAGCTAGCAAAATAACATCTCCTGCTTCACCAACAGCACCTAAAACTAAACATTCACTCATGAATTTTCCAATTTGCTTTTTTGGAAAATTGACTACGGCTACAATTTGGCGGTTGATTAAATCTTCTTTTTGATAGCGTTGCGTAATTTGTGCAGATGTTTTTCTGATGCCGATTTCCAAACCAAAATCAATAGTGA
>JBJOQF010000320.1:0-11933 GCA_046050185.1 Bacteroidota bacterium | reverse complement strand
CTGATTATTCAGCTGCATAAAGAAGGAAAATATGATACTAATTATTCAAAATATAAAATAAATCTTATTGGATTACCATTTAAAGTTAAAGAAATTGAAATTGATAATGAGAAAGTTTCATTTGATAAAAAAACTTTTGAAAATGATAATTATTTAATCGTTAATAAAGAATTTAGTGGATTGCATATAATTGGTGAATAACAAAAAAATGATGTATTTTGATTTAATTATGTAAATAAAAAATAATAGATAGTTGTATTTTTGTGTAATATTTAAATTTAAAATCATGAAAAAGAACTTATTATTAGGGATTTTTGTAATAGGAATGTTTTATTCTTGTGCTACAAATCCTATTACAGGAAAGAAAAGTCTAAATTTTGTTTCAAACAGTGAGTTGTTTCCTTCATCGTTTCAACAATATGGAACTTTTTTAAAAGAAAATAAAGTAATTACCGGAACTGTCGATGCTAAAAGAGTAGAAACAGTTGGTTTGCGAATTAAAGCTGCTGCAGAGAAATATTTAACCTATTTAGGACAATCACAATATTTGAATGATTATCGTTGGGAATATAAATTAATTGACAGCAAAGAAGTTAATGCTTGGTGTATGCCAGGAGGTAAAATAGTTGTTTATTCAGGTATATTACCAATAACAAAAAATGACTCGGGTTTAGCTACCGTAATGGGACATGAAGTTTCCCATGCATTAGCAAATCATGGTGCTCAAAGAATGAGTGCCGCTCAATTACAACAAATAGGAGCTGTGGGGGTTGCCGTTGCAACAGGTAATCAAAGTGCCGAAAAGCAACAAATGTGGCAACAATATTATGGTTTAGGATCTCAAGTAGGAGTGATGCTGCCATTTAGCAGAAGTCATGAAAGTGAAGCCGATAAAATTGGACTTACATTGATGACAATTGCAGGATATAATCCAGATGATGCAGTAATATTTTGGCAAAGAATGGCAGCACAATCGGCTGGACAAGCACCACCAGAATTTTTAAGTACACACCCATCTGATGCTACCAGAATTGCAAACTTAAAAGCATTGATTCCGGAAGCGAAAGCATTAGCCGCTAAAGTGGGAGTTATTTATAAATAAAAACGAATTATTGATATATTTTATTTACAATCTTTAATGAAAATTTATATAGACTATTCTCATCAAACGAGAATAGTCTATTTTTTTTGATTTTAGTAGTAATGATATAAGGCTGGTTATTAGTTAATATTGATTTGTTAATGTCGAAATGTTTACTTTTGGAATCATCATAAACAAAAAATAAATAAATTCGCAACATAAAAAAAGAAACATGGCAGATTTACCAAAAGGAAGTAAAAAATTATTAAATGCTTGGGCTTTTTATGATTGGGCAAATTCAGTTTATCCTTTGGTGATTTCATCCGCTGTTTTTCCAATTTTTTATGAAGCATTATTTTCAGACAGAAATCATTATATATCTGTTTTTGGTTGTAGTGTTAAAAATTCTGCATTGATTAGTTTTGTTACAGCTTTTGCATTTCTTGTAGTAGCGTTAATTTCTCCTTTGTTATCAGGAATCTCAGATTATGTAGGTAATAAAAAATCTTTTATGAAGTTTTTTTGTTATTTAGGAGCCTTATCCTGCGTGGGATTGTATTGGTTTAATTTAGAAAATATTTATATCAGTTTATTATTTTATTTCTTAGGTTTGATTGGCTTTTGGGGAAGTTTAGTGTTTTATAATTCTTATTTGCCAGATATCGCTTTTGTTGAACAACAAGATAAAGTTAGTGCCAAAGGCTATTCTTATGGTTATATAGGAAGTGTTATATTATTGATTGTTAATTTAGGCATGATTATGATGCCTGATATTTTTGGTATAACGGGAACTAAGGGAGAAGCTGCTATGAAAGCCATGCGATACTCCTTTATCATGGTAGGAATATGGTGGATTGTATTTAGTCAATATACATATTATTATTTGCCAAAAGGAAGTAGAAATGCAGAACGTAAAGTAACAAAAGCTTTAGTTTTTAACGGATTTAGAGAATTAAAAAAAGTTTGGCATTTATTAGAAGAAAATAGTGCTTTAAAAAAATACCTTGTTAGTTTTTTTGTTTATAGTATGGCTGTTCAAACGGTTATGCTTATTGCCACTTATTTTGGGGCACAAGAAATTACTTGGGCATCAAAAAGTGAAAGTACAACAGGTTTAATTATTTGTATTTTATTAATTCAGTTAGTTGCTATTGTCGGTGCAGTTTTAACCTCAAAAGCTTCAGAGAAATTCGGAAATATTCCTACACTTATTGTAATTAATTGTTTTTGGGTTTTATTATGTGCAGCTGCTTACTTTATAACTTTACCAATACATTTTTATATTATGGCTGGTTTAGTAGGACTCGTAATGGGCGGAATTCAGGCTTTGTCACGTTCCACCTATTCTAAATTATTGCCTGAAACTGAAGATACCGCTTCATTTTTTAGTTTTTTTGATGTTTCCGAAAAAATTGGGATTGTTATCGGAATGTTAGTTTATGGAATTATTGATCAAATTACTGGAAGTCCGCGATTTGCAATAGTATTTTTAGGAGTATTCTTTATAACAGGTGTTGTTTTGTTGAAAAGAATACCGAAAAACAACGTTCTAAACTATTAAAATATAAAATAATTAGTCCAATTTTTTTCTTTTTTATGCTTTAAAAAATAAATGTTTTCCTAATTATGTTTTTTAAATTTTTTCTTTATTTGTAAGAAGATGTAATCGATTTTACTTTCACTTTGGCATAATGATTGACTCTTTTAGTGTTAAGCTTATTAATCATGTCATATATCGTTTTATTTAAAAATTACTGCTATGATACTTTATATTTGCTTGACAAATTAAAATTTTTAATGACAAAAAGACTTAAATAATATATGTCAAATCATAAAATACTTACTATTGACAATCTGTCACTTCAAGAATTTGATTCTGAAGCTGAATTAATCCCATTATTGACTCCTGAAGATGAGGAGGAAATGAATAATGAAGCATTGCCAGATTCTTTGCCTATTTTGCCATTGCGTAATATGGTTTTATTTCCAGGAGTTGTTATACCAATTACTGCCGGACGTGATAAATCAATAAAATTAATCAATGATGCCAATACGGTTGGCAAAATCATTGGTGTTATAGCTCAAAAAAACGAACAAGACGAAGATCCAACTCCTGAAGATATCCATAATATAGGTACTGTAGCTCGAATTTTAAGAGTTTTAAAAATGCCTGATGGAAATGTCACCGTTATACTTCAAGGGAAAAAGCGATTTGAAATCGATTCTGTAATTGCCGAAAGCCCCTATATAACAGCAAAAATTAAAGAAGTTCCTGAAATAAGACCAGCAAAACATGATACAGAGTTTATTGCGATTCTTGATTCTATAAAAGAATTAGCGATTCAAATTATAAAAGAAAGTCCAAATATTCCCAGTGAAGCTACTTTTGCGATTAAAAATATTGAAAGCCAATCATTTTTAATCAATTTTGTCACTTCTAATATGAATTTGACGGTTAAAGAAAAGCAAGATTTATTAGCAATCAATGAGCTTAAAGCAAGAGCTTTGGAGACTTTGCGTTATATGAATATTGAGTTGCAAAAACTCGAATTGAAAAATGATATTCAATCTAAAGTTCGTTTCGATTTAGACCAACAACAAAGAGAATACTTCCTTCACCAACAAATGAAAACGATTCAAGAAGAATTGGGTGGCGTTTCACAGGAAGAGGAAATGGATGAAATGCTGCAAAAATCTTTGACCAAAAAATGGGACGAAAAAACTAAAAAACATTTCGAAAAAGAATTGTCTAAAATGCGTCGCATGAATCCTCAAGCGCCGGATTTTGGTATTCAACGAAACTATTTAGAATTATTTTTGGAATTGCCTTGGAATGAATATTCTAAAGATGATTTTGATTTAAAGAAAGCACAAAAAATATTAGATAGAGATCACTTTGGTCTTGAGGATGTTAAGAAAAGAATGATTGAGCATTTGGCAGTTTTAAAATTGCGAAATGATATGAAATCACCAATAATTTGTTTGACAGGACCTCCGGGAGTTGGAAAAACATCTATTGGGCGATCTATTGCAGAAGCATTAGGTAGAAAATATGTTAGAATTTCATTGGGTGGTTTGCGTGATGAAGCAGAGATTCGTGGACATAGAAAAACCTACATTGGTGCCATGCCAGGAAGAATTATCCAAAGTTTGAAAAAAGCGGGGACCTCAAATCCTGTCTTTGTTTTGGATGAAATAGATAAATTATCAAACAGCAATCAAGGAGATCCGTCTTCGGCATTATTGGAAGTTTTAGATCCGGAACAAAACAATTCGTTTTATGATAATTTCCTGGAAATGGGATATGATTTATCGAAAGTGATGTTTATTGCCACGTCTAATAATATGGCTGCAATTCAGCCTGCGTTAAAAGACAGAATGGAAATCATCAAAATGTCAGGGTATACGATTGAAGAAAAGGTAGAAATTGCGCGTCAGCATTTGTTTCCAAGACAATTGAAAGAACACGGTTTAACAACCAAAGATTTAACTATTGGAAAAAAACAATTAGAAAAAATTGTAGAAGGATATACCCGTGAATCAGGAGTTCGTGGTTTAGAGGCAAAAATCGCCCAGGTGATTCGTAATGCAGCTAAATCAGTTGCAATGGAAGAAGAATATAACAAAAAAGTCACTGACGAAGATATCATAAAAGCACTTGGTGTTCCAAGATTAGAAAGAGATAAATACGAAAACAATGATGTTGCCGGTGTGGTAACTGGTTTGGCTTGGACTTCTGTAGGAGGAGATATTCTTTTCATTGAATCATTGCTTTCTCCAGGAAAAGGAATGATGACAATTACCGGAAACTTAGGTACGGTAATGAAAGAATCTGCGACAATTGCTTTAGAATATATTAAGGCAAATGCGAAACTTTTAGGCTTAGATTCTGAAATACTTTCTAAATATAATATTCATTTACACGTTCCGGAAGGTGCCACTCCAAAAGATGGTCCTAGTGCCGGAATTGCAATGTTGACGTCATTAGTTTCATTGTTTACGCAAAAAAGAGTTAAGAAAAACCTGGCAATGACAGGGGAAATTACTTTGCGTGGAAAAGTATTGCCTGTTGGAGGAATCAAAGAAAAGATTTTGGCCGCTAAGAGAGCTAATATCAAAGAAATCATTCTGTGTCATGAAAATAAAAGTGATATTGATGAAATAAAACAGGAATATCTTGAAGGTCTTACTTTTTATTATGTTAAAGAAATGAGTGAAGTCCTTAAATATGCTTTGACTGATCAAAAAGTTAAAAATGCAAAGGCATTGTAAGGAATAGTTTTTATTTAAAAAAAAATCCATCTAGAAATTTCCAGATGATACTTATTAGTTTAAGTTTTGTCACGAAGTTTTGAGATGGATTTTTTGGTTTTATATAGAATTTTATAGAAACTTAGCAGAGAAAACGGGAATATATTATATTATAATTTTATCTTCGCATTTGCGTTTTTACCATAGATAAACAGTGATTTAAAGCATGCTAAAAAAACTTTTATTATTCTCTTTATTTTCAGTTTGCACTGCTTCTTACAGTCAAATAGGAGGGAAGTACACGTATCAGTTTTTGAATTTGGTGACTTCACCAAGGCAAGCTGCTTTGGGAGGAAAAATAGTTACAATTTATGATGATGATGTGAACCAAGTCAATTTTAATCCGGCAACATTGAATGTTGATATGGATAACCATTTGGCATTAAATTATGGAAGTTATTTCAAAGAAGTAACTTATGGAACTGCTTCTTATGCTTATACCTATGACCGGCATTTGCAAACTTTTCAAGCTGGCATCAATTATGTGAATTATGGTAATTTTGATGGCTATGATGAAAATGGTCAGCCCACATCCTCATTTACTGGAAGTGAAATTGCTCTTTCTTTAGGATATGCGTACAATATTCCCAATACTACGATTCATTTAGGTGCGAATGCTAAACTGATTTCCTCGACCTTAGAAAGTTATAGTTCTTTAGGTGGGGCGATTGATATTGGCGCTATTTTTATTGATGAGAAAAATGATGTAAATTGGAGTTTGGTGATACGAAATATAGGGACTCAGTTTACTACTTACAATGGTACAAACGAAAAACTACCATTAGAAATTATCGCAGGCGTTTCACAAGAATTAGAAAATGTACCAATTCGCTGGCATCTAACATTGGAAAATTTACAACAATGGAATATCGCTTTTTCTAATCCTGAAAGAGCCGAATTTTCAATTGATGGAAGTTCAACAGCCGAAAAAGTATCTGTTATAAATAATGCTTTGCGCCATGTGATTATGGGAGTAGAGTTTTTTCCTAAAAAATCGTTTAACCTTAGATTGGGTTATAATTTTAGAAGAGCAGAAGAATTACGACTTTTGGAACTACGCAATTTTTCGGGAGTTTCTTTAGGTTTTGGATTAAAAATGAATAAATTAAAATTTAATTATTCGTATTCCAAATATACATTAGCAGGCAATACAAGTTTATTTGGTTTGACTATTAACTTACAATAATACTATTTTGGATAAAAAAATTACTATAGCAATTGACGGATTTTCATCTACTGGAAAAAGTACTTTAGCGAAACAACTTGCGAATCATTTGGGATATGTATATGTAGATACTGGAGCAATGTATCGTGCTGTTGCATTATTTGCAATGCGAAACGGTTATATAAATGCAGATTTTTTTGATAAAGAAACATTAGTTAACAGTTTACCAAATATAAAATTGCAGTTCAAGTTTAATACTGCTTTGGGTTTTGCTGAAACGTATTTGAATGATGTTAATATTGAAAAAGAAATAAGAACTATTGAAGTTTCAAATTTTGTAAGTAAAGTAGCTGAAATATCTGAAGTAAGGGCAAAATTAGTCGAGCAGCAAAAAGAAATGGGTAAAGAAAAAGGAATTGTAATGGATGGTAGAGATATTGGAACTGTAGTTTTTCCTGATGCCGAACTTAAAATCTTCATGACTGCCAGTGCAACCACCAGAGCCCAAAGGCGTTATGATGAACTAATGCAAAAAGGAGATAATGTCACTTTTGAAGAAGTGCTTAAAAATGTAGAAGAACGTGATTATATTGATACCCATAGAAAGGACTCTCCTTTAGTTATGGCTGATGATGCTGTAGAAATTGATAATTCACATCTAACCCGCGATGAACAATTTGAAGTTGTTTTAGATTTGGTAAATGAAGTTATTAAAACATTATAACTTTCGCATATCTCTTTTAAATAATAGATTTACAGCTTTTTAAGTTTTTAAGTTTACAAATAATTTATCAAATGGGAATTAAAAACAGATTGATAGTAATGAATTTTCTTCAATTTTTTATTTGGGGTTCTTGGTTGATTACTATTGGAGCATATTGGTTTAATAACAAACATTGGTCTGGAACTGATTTTGGAATCATATTTTCAACAATGGGTATTTCTTCTGTTTTTATGCCTGCACTAACAGGAATTATTTCAGATCGATTAATAAATGCCGAAAAACTATATGGATTGCTTCATTTTCTGGGAGCTGTAGCTTTGTTTTGTTTACCTCAAGTAGATAATCCTACTACTTTTTTCTGGGTCATGTTAGTGAACATGTTTTTCTATATGCCTACAATTTCCTTGTCAATAACGGTAGCCTATAATGCATTAATTACTAAAGAAATGAATGTAGTAAAGGATTATCCACCTATTAGAATCTGGGGAACTATAGGTTTTATTGCTGCGCTTTGGCTGGTTAGTTTGACTCATAATGAGACTTCAGCGAATCAATTTTATATAGCTGGAATCGTTTCGTTTTTATTGGGGATATATGCATTTACACTTCCTAAATGTCTTCCGATGTGTAAAAGGGAGAAAACTACTTCATTTGCTAATACTTTGGGATTGAACGCTTTTGAATTGTTTAAAAAACGAAAATTTGCTATTTTCTTTATTTTTTCAATGTTATTGGGAGCTGCTTTACAATTAACTAATGCTTACGGTGATACTTATATTCACGATTTTGCCACTGTTGATGTTCATAAAGATTCGATTGCCGTAAAATATCCAGCAATAATCATGTCGATTTCACAAGTTTCAGAAACACTGTTTATATTAGCGATTCCGTTTTTTCTTAGAAAATTTGGAATTAAATATGTAATGTTATTCAGTATGTTGGCTTGGGTTTTACGTTTCGGGTTATTTGCATTTGGAAATCCATCTGGTGGATTGTGGATGATAATTATGTCATGTATTGTTTACGGAATGGCATTTGATTTTTTTAATATTTCAGGTTCTTTATT
Organism: Bacteroidota bacterium; assembly: GCA_046050185.1. Taxonomy (GTDB): domain Bacteria; phylum Bacteroidota; class Bacteroidia; order Flavobacteriales; family Flavobacteriaceae; genus Flavobacterium. Next base: position 3,586 of record JBJOQF010000320.1, on the reverse strand, counting down.
TGTGGAAACACAAACGGATTCAAAAATCAGAGGAAGTGCTCAAGGATTGTTTATGATGATGGTGAATGGTTTTGGAGCATTAATAGGAAGTTTTACGAGTGGTTATATTATCCAAAAATATTTTACGCTTGAAGACGGGAGTAAAGATTGGTTTCATATTTGGATAACTTTTGCTAGTTATGCTTTGGTTCTTGCCATCATTTTTCCTTTTGTTTTTAAATTCAAACATGATGTAAAAGCATTGGAGAAATTCAGTAATTAAAGGATTTTTAATATAAATCAAAACCGTCTCATTTTTGAAATGAGGCGGTTTTTTTGTTGCTGAAAATCACTATAAAAGAACTAATTCTGATTGCTTGCGAAGCTTTGGGAGATATCCTCGCAGCATAGCAGAGAGATAAAGGCGATAACGGAAATTTTGCCTACAAAAATGCCAATTAATTCGCTCCTGATTTTCAATCTATTATCTTGTTTATAAAATTTTGCAGTTTAAGATAAATGTGTTACTTTTGCAGTCCTTTTGGTGGATAAGAGTTTCCATTAGGGTTCAACTAATTATACAAACAACTTCTGTTGTTTTCTATCACATTAAGAAACTCGAGAGAATACAGAATACAAATTTTTAATCAGCATGTCTGAACAAGTAAAATCACAAGAAGAGTTTTTAGCAAATTTTAACTGGCACAATTTCGAAGAAGGTATTGATGCTGTTGATGAGAAAAACTTATTAGAATTCGAAGAATTAGTTTCAAAAACTTTCATTGCTACAGACCAAGAAGAAGTTGTAGAAGGAGTAGTTGTTAGAATTACAGATAGAGACGTTATCGTTGATATCAACGCGAAATCAGAAGGTGTTATTTCATTGAACGAATTCCGTTACAACCCAGCTTTAAAAGTAGGTGATACTGTTGAAGTATTAATTGACATCCGTGAGGATAAAACAGGTCAGTTAGTATTATCTCACAGAAAAGCACGTACTATCAAATCATGGGATAGAGTTATTTCGGCTAACGAAACAGGAGAAATCGTTAATGGTTTTGTAAAATGCAGAACTAAAGGTGGTATGATCGTTGACGTTTTCGGAATTGAAGCTTTCTTACCAGGTTCTCAAATTGATGTTAAACCAATTAGAGACTACGATGTATATGTAAACAAAATGATGGAATTCAAAGTGGTAAAAATCAACCACGAATTCAAAAATGTTGTTGTTTCTCATAAAGCGCTTATTGAAGCAGATATTGAAATCCAGAAAAAAGAAATTATCGGTCAATTACAAAAAGGACAAGTATTAGAAGGTGTTGTTAAAAACATTACTTCTTATGGTGTGTTTATTGACTTAGGTGGTGTTGATGGATTAATTCACATTACTGACCTTTCTTGGAGTCGTATTAACCACCCAAGTGAAGTGTTGGAATTAGACCAAAAATTAAATGTTGTAATCCTTGATTTCGATGATGAGAAAACAAGAATTCAATTAGGATTGAAACAATTAAACGCTCACCCATGGGATGCTCTTGATGCTAAATTAGCAATTGGAGACAAAGTAAAAGGTAAAGTAGTAGTAATCGCTGATTACGGAGCTTTCATCGAAGTTGCTGAAGGTGTTGAAGGTTTAATCCATGTTTCTGAAATGTCTTGGTCTACTCATTTACGTTCTGCTCAAGATTTCGTAAAAGTAGGGGATGTTGTTGAAGCTGTTATCTTAACATTAGATAGAGATGACCGTAAAATGTCATTAGGTATCAAACAATTGTCTCAAGATCCTTGGACTGATATCACTGCTAAATACCCGGTAGGTTCTAAACATACAGGTATCGTTAGAAACTTTACAAACTTTGGAATTTTCGTAGAATTAGAAGAAGGAATTGATGGATTAATTTACATCTCTGACTTGTCTTGGACTAAGAAAATTAAACACCCATCTGAATTTGTAAATGTTGGTGAAAAATTAGACGTAGTTGTATTAGAATTAGATGTTGAAGGACGTAAATTATCTTTAGGTCACAAACAAACTACTGCTAATCCTTGGGATCAATACGAAGATTCTTTCGCAGTTGGAACTATCCACACAGGTGAAATTTCTGAAATCGTTGACAAAGGAGCTACTGTAGAATTTGGAGATGATATCGTTGCTTTCATTCCTACACGTCACCTTGAAAAAGAAGACGGTAAGAAATTGAAAAAAGGAGAATCTGCTGATTTCAAAGTAATTGAATTCAACAAAGAATTCAAAAGAGTTGTTGCATCTCACACAGCTATCTTCCGTGAAGAAGAAGAGAAAAATGTGAAAGCAGCTACTGAAAACACTTCATCTGCATCTACTACAAATGCACCAGCTGCAACTTTAGGAGATAACAATGATATGTTAGCTGCATTGAAAGCTAAAATGGAAAAGTCAGAGAAAAAATAATTTCTTGAAACTTTCTTAAATAGTTAGAGCCCCACAGCAATGTGGGGCTTTTTTTGTGCTTTATTTTTTGGAGCAGAACAGTTGAATCTACTATTCCCAATCCTCCCGCTGTACGCAGTATCTTTTTATTGTGCAGAAAACCTATTTTAAAATCAACTTTTGAATAACACAAAAAAAGGATACTTGCTGCCATCGGGGCCTAATTACAACTAAAATCTATATCATCTCATTCAAAAAAATAATTTCATTTTTTTAAACCAAAAGCAATTAAATAACGTAAATGAATTTATATAACTTAAAAAAAATAGATTTTATGAAAACTAGAAAATTTTTATCGATTGCATTATTTACTGCAATAGTTGGAGCAACTTCATTTGCACAGAATACAGTTATGGTTGGTGGAGCTGCTATGTATCCAACTAAAAACATCATTGAGAATGCAGTACATTCAAAAGAACACACCACATTAGTTGCAGCAGTAAAAGCAGCGGGATTAGTGGAAACATTACAAAGTAAAGGTCTATTCACCGTTTTTGCCCCAACAAATGCAGCATTTGATAAATTACCAAAAGGAACTGTTGAAACACTCTTGAAAACGGAGAATCTTAAAATGTTACAAACAATCCTTACCTATCATGTTGTAGCTGGAAAAATGAATGCTTCAGATATTGCACAAGCCATCAAAAGGGGTAATGGAAAAGCCACTTTAAAAACGGTTAGCGGTGGAAGTTTGACAGCTTGGATGCAAGGAAAAGACTTATACTTATCTGATGAAAATGATAGTAAAGCTAAAATAACTATTGCTGATGTAAATCAATCTAATGGTGTGATTCATGTAATTGATGCTGTTGTATTACCAAAACAATAATTTTTGATTACTTAATTATTTAATTTTATAAAGTTCTGTTGGTTAAAAGTACTTTACAAAAAAATCCCAATTCTATTTTTTAGAATTGGGATTTTGAATTTATAAAAAAAATTAAAATTAGCGTAAACTTGCTCCAAGCTCAGTTTCAAAATTCTTTTGCAGTTTACTCATGATTTTATCAATTTGCGCATCCGTCAATGTTTTTGAATTATCCTGAATGGTAAAGCTTAATGCATATGACTTTTTACCTTCAGGAAGATTTTTACCTTCATAAACATCAAATAAATTGATGTCTTTTAGTAGTGATT
>JBJOQF010000319.1:0-5036 GCA_046050185.1 Bacteroidota bacterium | reverse complement strand
TTTCTTATAAAATTTTATAATTATTTAAAAAAAATAACAAAATGTTTGTTTGTGATTAATAATTGTTTTTTTTTAAATAATTTTATTGAAAAAAAATATATTTTTGATTTTTAGTATTTATTTTAATCCAATTTAAAACATGACCAACATTACTTTTGATTTAAAAGCTCCTCGAATAGAAGTAGTTGATGCCTTACGCGGTTTTGCAATTATGTCTATAATGTTACTTCATAATGTAGAACATTTTGAATATTATTATTTGCCGGAAAATTTTCCAACTTGGCTTGTTGCATTAGATAAAATTGTTTGGGATTCTTTGTTTTTCTTTTTTGGAGGTAAATCTTATGCGATTTTTGCGCTTCTTTTTGGTTTTAGTTTTTATATTCAAAATGATAATCAAGCTAAAAAAGGAAATGATTTCAGAGGAAGATTTTTTTGGAGAATGATGTTATTATTAGTTTTTGGAATTATTAATACGGCATTTTATCAAGGTGATATTCTTACCATGTATGCTTTTCTTGGACTTTTATTAATACCTGTAGTAAATTGGAGTAATAAAGCCGTTTTTATTACTGCTGTTATTTTAATGTTGCAACCATTAGAATGGGGAAGATGTATTTATTATATTTTAAATCCGGATTATGTGGCACCACCTAACGCATCGGCCAGTTATTATGAAAGTATTGGGTATTATATGAAAAATGGTTCTTTCGTTGATTATGTAATTGGAGATTTAACTTTAGGAAAAATAGCCTCTTTGTTATGGTCATGGGAAAATGGAAGATTTTTCCAAGCTCCAGCTTTATTTATGTTTGGAATGTTATTAGGTAGAAAACAGCTTTTTAATATAACCGATGCAAACCAAAAATTTTGGAAAAAAGTATTAATATATGCATGTATTTTATTTTTACCATTATTTGTTTTAAAGACCCATACTGTAGATGTAATAGCAAGAGCAACGTTATCTAATAAACTGACGGTTATATTTGCCTCTTGGTCAAACGTAGCTTTTATGTTAGTTCTCGTTTCAGGTTTTGTTTTATTGTATCAAAAGGATTTTGTTAATAAAGTCCTTGTTAAATTGATTCCTTTTGGAAAAATGAGTTTGACAAATTATATCATGCAATCTATGATTGGTTCCTTTATTTATTATAGATATGGTCTCGGTCTTTTTGAATATACAGGAGCAACATACTGTTTGTTGATAGGAATTGTATTATTTATTATCCAATTATCTTTCTGTACTTGGTGGCTTAAAACCCATAAACAAGGACCTTTAGAATATATTTGGCATAAAGCAACATGGATTTCATTTGGTAAAAAATAACTGCATCTATTTTCTCGCTTTATAATTATAAAATCATAAAGTGGAATTCGTATATTTGCACAACCAAACAACACACTTTAACATGAGTCAAAAAGTATTACTTACTGCAAAAGAAGTTACTATCATATTACATCGTTTGGCCTGTCAGTTAATTGAAAAACACTTAGACTTTTCAGACACTATTTTGGTAGGAATTCAACCAAGAGGTGTTTTTTTAGCAGAACGTTTGAAAGAAATATTGGAAAAAGAATACCAAACCCCCAAAATCAAACTTGGTTATTTAGATATTACTTTTTTTAGAGATGATTTTCGCAGAACGGATAAACCATTAGAAGCAAATAAAACCAAGATTAATTTTATTGTCGAAAATAAAAAAGTCATTTTTATAGATGATGTTTTATTTACCGGCCGAAGCATACGGTCAGCTTTGACTGCTATTCAATCCTTTGGAAGACCTTCAGAAATAGAATTACTGGTTTTAATTGACAGACGTTTCAGTCGTAATTTACCCATTCAACCGGATTATAGAGGGAGACAGGTAGATGCTATAAATAACGAAAAAGTGAAAGTGAGTTGGAAAGAAAATGATGGTGAGGATGGCGTGTATTTAATTACAAGTTAGAAAACATTTTGTTACAATCTAACTATTAAAAAAACTAATAATCGTAAAAAAGAAATGAAAGAATTAAGCGTAAATCATTTATTAGGAATAAAATACATCAACAAGAATGATATTGACTTAATTTTTGAAACTGCCGATCATTTTAAAGAAGTAATCAACCGACCAATTAAGAAAGTACCTTCTTTACGAGATATTACTATTGCCAATATTTTCTTCGAAAACAGTACCCGAACAAAACTCTCTTTTGAATTAGCACAAAAACGTTTATCTGCCGATGTAATTAGTTTTTCGGCGGCACAATCTTCAGTAAAAAAAGGAGAAACACTCATCGATACAGTAAATAATATACTTTCGATGAAAGTGGATATGGTGGTGATGCGACATGCCAATCCTGGAGCAGCTTATTTTTTATCCAAAAACGTAAAAGCCAGTATCGTAAATGCCGGTGACGGAGCACATGAACATCCTACACAAGCCTTATTAGACAGTTATTCAATTAGAGAAAAATTAGGAGAAGTAGCAGGGAAAAAAGTAGTCATTGTAGGTGATGTATTGCACTCCAGAGTGGCATTATCTAATATATATGCTTTGCAAATGCAGGGAGCGGAGGTAAAAGTTTGCGGACCAAAAACGCTAATTCCAAGACATATTGAATCCCTTGGTGTAACTGTGGAACCTAATTTAAGAAAAGCGCTTGAATGGTGTGATGTGGCTAACATGTTACGTGTACAAAACGAGAGAATGGATGTAAATTATTTTCCATCAACAAGAGAATATGCTCAACAATATGGAGTTGACAAAACATTACTGGATTCACTGAATAAAGAAATTGTAATCATGCATCCGGGACCGATCAATCGTGGTGTAGAAATTACAAGCGAAGTAGCTGATTCAAATCAATCGGTTATTTTGAATCAAGTAGAAAATGGTGTAGCGATTAGAATGGCAGTAATTTATCTTTTGGCTTCAAAAATTCAATAATTTCAAAGAAAAACTTAGTAACTTAGCTACTTGTAAACTTGTCTGCCGTTAAGCAGTCTCTGAAACTTAAAAAAATGAAAGTAGATCAAAAAGGCCACACGATTACAATTAAAGATACACAAGGTGATTTTACTTCTTTTTTAATGAAGGTGACGCATCAACACAAAACATTTGAAAAGCACAATTTAATTATTGATCTTTTACATTACAAAGATTTACCTACAAGTAGTATAAAGTTGTTTTTGCCATTATCAAAACAACATAAAAAAGGTAAAAAATCATTTGTTATTGTTACTTCAGATTTTGATTATAATGCTGTTCCAGATAAATTGACTGTTGTGCCTTCTTTATTAGAAGCACATGACATTATAGAAATGGAAGAGATTGAAAGAGATTTAGGATTTTAAAATTGATTAATCGCCTATTTGTTTTACCATTTAATTGATTTAACTAAATACTCAATAACCGATCAAACGGTTAACCAAATAACCGAATTTACATTAATTTGAAACTAACAATACTTGGCTGCTATGCAGCAACTCCACGAACATTTACTAATCCAACTTCACAGATTTTAGAAATTAAAAACAGACTTTTTCTTATTGATTGCGGGGAAGGTACTCAAGTACAATTACGTAAAAACAAAATCAAGTTTTCTAAGATAAATCATATTTTTATTTCGCATTTGCATGGAGATCATTTTTTTGGATTAGTAGGTTTAGTTTCAACTTTTACTTTACTGAACAGAACAACGGATTTACATATTTATGGGCCAAAAGGGATTCAAGAAATTATTAAGTTACAATTACGTTTGTCTAATTCCTGGACTAATTATAACTTGTTTTTTCATGAATTAGAATCTCTTGAAACTGAAGTAATATTTGAAGATGATAAGGTTTTGGTGAAAACTATTCCATTAAAACATCGTGTTTACACCAATGGTTTTTTATTCCAAGAAAAAATAGGGGAGCGGAAACTTAATTTAGATGCCGTTCAAAATTATGAAATCGATACTTGTTATTATCAGAAAATAAAAAATGGTAAAGACATCATCCTAGAAGATGGTAGAGTCATTGGAAACAATAAATTGACATTCGATCCTATTCCTGCAAAAAATTATGCTTTTTGTTCTGATACTGCTTATAATGAATCCATTCTTCCAATTATTGAAAATGTAGATGTATTATATCATGAATCTACTTTTTTAGAATCAGAAGAAAATCTTGCTAAAAAAACATTGCACTCCACTTCAAAAGAAGCAGCAATGATCGCTTTGAAATCTAATGCGAAGCAATTAATTTTAGGTCATTATTCAACCCGATATCAAAGCATTGAACTATTTAAGGAAGAAGCCGAAACAATTTTTCCGGAAGTGCTTTTAGCTGATGATGGAAAAAGTTTTGAGTTTTAAATAAAGACAATTTATCAGTGTACTATAAAATTGATTGCTTGATTTTTTAGATTATTCGAAATGGAATAATCTAAAAATCAAGCAATCTTAAAATAAAGAAACATGAGTGATTTAAGCAATTACAGAAAATCTTACGAAAAGAGTGAGTTATTAGAATCGAATATCCCTGAAGATCCAATAAACCTATTTAATAGATGGTTTCATGAAGCAGAAGATTTTGGTGCCAATGAAGAAGTTAATGCCATGACCGTTTCTACAATTGGTTTAGATGGTTTTCCAAAGTCTAGAGTTGTTTTATTAAAAAAATTCAATGAGGAAGGATTTATTTTTTATACTAATTATAATTCAGAAAAAGGTAAGGCTATTATTGAAAACCCTAAAGTTTGCCTTTCCTTCTTTTGGCATACTATGGAACGTCAGGTTATTATTAAAGGTATTGCCAAGAAAACCACTGAAGCCATTTCAGATAATTATTTTGAGTCCAGACCTGATGGCAGTAAATTAGGAGCGATAGTGTCAAATCAAAGTGAAGTTGTGCCTTCACGAGAATATTTAGAGGAAAATCTAAAACAATTAGAAAAAGATTTTGATAGTATAGTTATCCCAAGACCTAAACATTGGGGAGGATTTTTGGTTACTCCTTTAGAAGTTGAATTTTGGCAAGGAAGACCTAACAGATTGCATGATAGAATTAG
>JBJOQF010000318.1:0-3273 GCA_046050185.1 Bacteroidota bacterium | reverse complement strand
GTATAATTATTTAACAAGTCTTCATCAAGTCTTTTTTGAGTGATATCACGTAAAACTGCATATATCATTCCTCCTTTAATATCCGTTGCTATCACTGATTCAGTCCATTTATAGGAACCGTCTTTGCATAATAATGGGAACATAACATCTGCCTCTACCTTCTCTCCTTTCAAACGTTTTTCCCTTCTTTCACTGACAATTTTTATATAATCCGGATGCAACAAATCTAAAAGAGATATTTTCTCCAAATCGTTTTGATCATAACCCAAAATTTTAGTAAAAGCAGGGTTAATTTTTATAATTTTCTTTCCTTTTTCAACAAAAAAAGCATCAAATGACATCTCAAAAAAATTGTTGACTATTTTTAAGGATTGTTCATTTCTAACCTTTTCAGTAATATCACGCGCAACGGAATATACTACCCCTTGTTGTATATCAATAGTGCTATGCCAGTCCAGCCATTTGTACGTGCCGTCTTTACAACGAACCCGATCTTCAAAATTTACAACTTCATCTCCTCTTAGGAGTTTAGCTAACACTTCATCGGCTATATTCTTGTCATCGGGATGTGTTAATTCCATAAATTTTATGGTATTCATATCCTCTTGGGTGTAGCCAAGTGTTTTAGTAAAAGCCGGGTTTATTTTTATAAAATACTCCCCTTTTGCAACGACAAGCAAGTTATTGGACATATTAAAAAATTTATCGGAAACAATCAGAGAGTCTTCCGTTTCTTTTTGTGCAGTAACATCCCGCGCAACAGCATATAATAATCCTGTAGAAAGTTCAGGGGAAATGGACCATACAAGCCATTTTATTGAACCATCTTTACAAACAAATCTGTTTTTAAACTGAATCATTAAAGCGCCCGTTTGAAGTTTAGCAACTTCTCTTTTTGTGATTTCTAAGTCCTCCGGATATACAAAGAAAGTATAGGGTTTATTCAACAACTCCTCCTCCGAATACCCTAAAATTTTTATAACGGCAGGGTTAACTTTACCAAATTTTTCTTTCGTCCCAATAATCATCAAATCCGAAGACATATTAAAAAACTTATCCGTTACTTTAAAAGACTCTTCTAGTTTTTTTCTTTCTGAGATATCCGTCGAAATTCCGCCAATAGCATAAATCCTTCCCGTTGTATCATACAAAGGAAATTTTACTGCGAGATAAGTATGAGGACCATCCGGTTGCTGGATAGTTTCTTCTGTTTTTAGTTCTCTTAATGCTTTTGCCACTTCAAGATCAGAATTTCGATAAACATCAGCCACTTCTTTTGGTAAAAAATCATGATCTGTTTTCCCTATTATTTCCTCATTTGGGATTTGAAATAAAGATCCAAATTGTTTATTAATCAATACATATTCTCCATTTATTTTTTTTATAAAGATGGGATTCGAAGTATTATCAATGATTGACTGAAGCAGTTGTTTGTTTTCTAAGAGTAAGTTTTGGGAAATATTTTTAGCGCGTAATTGAGCCTTGATTATAAAATAGACAATGGTCAGTAAAACAATTGAAAGGACAAACAAGGAAAGTTCTATCCAATTTAACATGGGATCATTTGTTTGATCTCTTTGCTTATCGAGTCTAGAAACAAAGACCCATCCTGAAGCAATTACCACCAATAAATTGATAATAAACCCTAGTAATATTTTTTTTTCAAAGGAAATTTTCATAGTAAAAAAGGTATTAAATTCAACATTCATTAACCCCAATAAACTGAATAACCATCTACTTATATACATGAAAGTTAGTGAATTATATCCAATAATCAAAAAACGATTTTAACATATCCTCATCGTTAAGTTCTTCTAAATTTTTGTTTGGAACAATTTCCTGCTATCCGTTACAAATAAAATTCATTGAACTCCAATTAAAATAAAAGTATAGTGAATACTCTTTATTTTCAAAAAATAATATACTGATTTTCACTATTATCGAGCTAGGCATTTGGGATTAGGAAATTATTTCATTTCTAAATTAATGCTTACTTTTGCATCGTTCAAGAAAATTCACTTGGATATTTTATCGAAAATAAATTTCTCAACTTAAAACTGTTTATAGCATGCAACTGTATAACACCTTAAGCGCAGAAGAAAGAGCCATCATGATTGATGATGCCGGAAAACAACGTCTTACGCTGTCTTTCTATGCTTATGCGCAAATCTCAGATCCAACACAATTTCGCAACGAATTATTCCTGGCTTGGAACGCTCTTGAAGTCCTTGGTAGAATTTATGTAGCCAATGAGGGAATCAACGCTCAATTGTCTCTTCCAGCCGATAATTTTTATGCCTTCAAAGATTCCATCGAAGTCTATGATTTCATGAAAGGCATCCGTTTGAATATTGCCGTAGAACAAGATGATCATTCGTTCTTGAAACTGACCGTAAAAGTGCGTGATAAGATTGTTGCTGATGGTTTAGTTGATGAAACTTTTGATGTAACCAATATAGGAATTCACTTAAAAGCCAAGGAATTCAATGAACTTCTCGAAGACCCAAACACCATTGTGGTCGATATGCGAAATCATTACGAAAGTGAAATTGGACATTTTACCAAAGCCATAAAACCAGATGTTGATACATTCCGTGAAAGTTTACCAATCATAGAAGAACAACTTTCTGAACACAAACAAGACAAAAAACTATTGATGTATTGCACCGGAGGAATTCGTTGCGAAAAAGCCAGTGCCTACTTCAAACACAAAGGTTTTGAAAATGTATACCAACTCGAAGGCGGAATTATAGAATACACACGCCAGGTAAAAGCCGAAGGATTAGAAAGTAAATTCATTGGTAAAAACTTTGTATTTGATCATCGCTTGGGCGAAAGAATTACGGACGATATCGTTTCACAATGCCATCAATGCGGAGCACCTTGTGATGTCCATACTAATTGTATCAATGAAGGTTGCCATTTACTTTTTATCCAATGTGATTCTTGCAAAGAAAAAATGCAAGGTTGCTGTTCAGCTGAATGTGTGAGTGTAATACATTTGCCGGAAGAAGAACAAAAAGCCATTCGCAGAGGAATAAAAAACGGAAATAAGATCTTCAAAAAAGGAAAATCAGACGTTTTGACTTTCAAAAACAGTGAAGAAACGCATGGTGTTTTTGTTGCCGAAAAACCATCCCGAAGCGTCGGGACTGCTATCAAAAAAGAACCAAAAGTTAAGAAAATTTATATTGGAAAAGGAACCCATTTCTTTCCAAAACCAAGTATTGGTCAGTTTCTTATTGAAGAAAACGAAATCAAAATTGGCGATAC
>JBJOQF010000317.1:0-3060 GCA_046050185.1 Bacteroidota bacterium | reverse complement strand
GAGACTGTAAAAATAATGATAGAAACCACAAAATAATTTCGTCTTCCAAATTGTTGTGAAAGCCAACTCGTCATTGGGATTACAATAACATTTGCAATAGCATAAGCAGTAATAACCCAGGCAACATCATTTAATGTAGCACCCAGACTTCCTCTCATGTTAGTTAAAGCTACATTGACAATAGTAGTATCTACGATTTCCAGCAAAGCACAAAGTACTGCTGTAATCGTAATTAGAACTCGTCTGTAACCGTATTCTACTAAATCATCATCTTCTTTTACTTGTGCCATTTTAGTTTAAATGTACGTCAACATCAACATTCATTCCCGGTCGTAACAATTTTATTTTCTCAACATCATTAGATGTATTCAGGCTTATTTTTACTGGTAATCTTTGAATAGTTTTAACAAAGTTTCCAGTAGCATTATCTGGTGGCAAGATAGAAAAACGAGAACCGGTTGCAGGAGAAAATGAAGTCACAGAACCTTCAAAATCATAATCAGGATAAGCATCAACTTTGATTGTTACTTTTTGTCCAATTACCATTTTATTTAATTGTGTTTCTTTGAAATTAGCAATTACCCATGCATTAGAATTATTGATAATATAAAAAAGAGATTGTCCAGGCTGAACCAATTGTCCAGGTTGAATATCAATTTTTGAAACCTGACCGTCTATAGCTGCAGTTATTACAGTGTATGATAAATTAAGATTTGCAGCGTCCAGCATTGCTTTTGCTCTTTTGATATTTGCAGCAGCAACTTCAGTTTGCTTGCCTGAAACTTTCGATTTGGCCACAATAACTGATTTTTGATAAGAAGTTGCTTTTTCCTGTTGTTGTAAAATACGGATTTGACTCTCAGCTTCTTGTTTTGCTGCTAAAGCTTGCTCATATTGTTGTTTTGTAATCGAATGATTTTTATATAAATTTTCATAACGATTGTAATCACTGGTGATTCTGCCTAATCTGATTTTTGCAGTTTCGATATTTCCACCTGCAGATTGTACATTAGCATCAGAAACAGAAATGTTTGCCAAAGCGCTACCAATATCCGCTTTTGAAACTTCAAAATTTCCTTCGGCGGCTAACAATGAGGCAGTTGCTTCATCAATTTTTAATTGATAATCTCTTTTGTCAATAGTAAAAAGCGTATCGCCTTTTTTTACAAAATCATTATCTTTTATATATACTTTGTCCACATATCCTGATACTTTTGGAATAATTGGATTCATATTTTTTTCAATTTGCGCATCATCAGTTTCTTCATGCGATAAGGAATGATTGTATTTATATGTTCCATAAGTTCCTCCTAATACGATCAAAACCACTAGGATAATAATAAATTTTTTATTTGTTTTTTTCTTTTCCATGTGATTGCTGATTATATTTTTGAAAGATTGAAAGATTGTGATAATTGTCCGGTAACAGAAAGTAATTCGTAGTATTTCTGAATGATATTTGCTTTTGCTAATGCTTTATTGATTTTTGAACTCAATTGCTCCACATCTGCTTCCAGTAAATCATTGGTGTCTGATAGTCCGTTGTCGTACTTGTCTTTTATGATTCTATAATTTTCTGCTGACTGTTCTACCGCTTGTCCATAAACTATATTTTGTTTTATGGCTAAATTATAGTTTTCAATTGCTTTTTGAACTTGTATTTTGATGTAATCAGTAAGCATTGCCTCAGAGTTTTGTATTTCTAAGGATTTGCTTTCAGCTAGTTTTACCTGAATTCCGTTTTTAAGTATGGAGCTTAAATCATAAGAAATACCAACACCAAAATTCATTGCATTTTGAACCGTAACCACATTTTTTAAGTCTAATGCGGTATAACCACCAATAAGGGAAATGGCTGGATAATAGCCACTTTTTGCTATTTTTATATTGGCTTGGCTTGCTTTTTCTTGAAACCGAATTGCCTCTAAATCTTTACGATTTTGTAATGCCGGTTCTTCATTAGTAGGAACATTATCCATTTGAAAGTTAGCAAAATCACTTTCTCGTACTTCTAGTTTTGTTTCAACCGGTAATTTTAACAAAGTAACTAAATAGAAATTTACAATATTCAAATTATTATTTGCTTCGTCAATTGACAATTCAATTTTTGAAACCTGTAACTGCGATTTCAGTAAATCATTTCTTGGAATAATACCGTTTTTTTCTAATTCACCAAAGTCGGTGGCACGTTGTTGTGCACTTTTTTGATTTTCTTTTAATAATTCTATGGTTTTTTGTGCTTTGTATAAACTGGCGTAGTTGTTAATTACTTTCATCGCAATTTCTTCCTTAGTTTGTGAAGCCGTTGCTGTTTCTGCCTGATACAAATTATCGTAAACCTTAATGCTGTTTTGGATTTTAAAACCTGCAAAAACAGGGATGTTCGCATTAACTTGACCAATCATCAATTGATCTACAATGGGCATTGGTTCAGCATTGCTGCTTTTGTTTATTTTCAAATCTACAGAAGCCTTTGCCAATCTTTGATATTGTCCTGAGACTTTTAGATCAGGATATTGATTGTTTTTAATTGATTGTAATTCATATTTTTTAGTGGCCACTTTGGTATTGGCTAAACTAACTTCATTGCTTTTTGTCCAAGCCAAATGAATGGCTTCATCGAGCGTTAAACTCGTTTTTTTCTGTGCGTTTATTGATGAAATTCCGATATAGAAAATCATAAAGAACATTAATTGACTAACTTTCATATATCAGAAGGGCTTTTATTGTTTGTTGGATGTGTTTTGTCAAATTGGTTTTTATGTAATTATTATATAAGTCTTCGGTTTTTAAATTTAGTAAATTTTCGAAGAAAGGTTTATTCATGTGAAAATGAAAGAAAGTACCAAGAATTGTAGGTGTTATCAACGGAATAATAATGTCTTTCCTGAAAATACCCTTTTTTTGACCTTCTTCTATAATGGATTCCAAAGATTTTAGATTTCCTTTTTTTAATTCAGTGAAAGATTGAAAATTTAGATCCCGTCTATTAGTTGCAAATTCGAAATGTAGAATTCTATAGATACCTTTATTACAATTGATTCTATAAATATAGAGCTC
>JBJOQF010000316.1:0-3296 GCA_046050185.1 Bacteroidota bacterium | reverse complement strand
TTCAATGGCATTTGTAAAGGCAACAATCCAGAAGGTTCCGTTTTTCCAGAAATAATATCCATTAAGGCTTCTACTTGTACACCAAATTCACCTACTATTGCATCAACTTCTTTTTCAAATTCACCAAAAACCATTGGATTAGAAATATTTACAGCTACCAATACCGGTTTTCCATTCATGGCTTTTTTAGTTTCAAGAATGGTATTTAAATCAGGATATGAATTTGATTTAGATGTTTTGTTTAAATACGATCGGTTTGTAATCGTTGAGTCCACTACAGGATCACCAGCTGCTATACTTTGGGATCTGGCATCAACTGCAGTATAGTCTTGCAATTGCAAACTGATAGGAACGTATCCATTTCCACCGGCTTCTCTATCTGCTTTACTGTATCCGCCGCTTATTGGACTTTTTATAAATACAATAGCAAAATCAGCTTTTGCAGGATCATCCGTTACGGTATAATATTTTTTAATCAATTCTAAATTAATAGGATATTCGATTTTTTCAGGAGAAGGCTGGCCAAAAAAGTTGATTCCTACCGGGGTAATTCTTTTTGGGATATAAACAGTTTTCCCTTTAGCAATTGGCAAAGTCTTGTTTTGATTTTTAATCATTACAATAGACTTCAATTGTGTGTCGTAACCGGCTTTCATAAACTCAGGATTACCAACAATTGCTTTGGTTTCATTAGCATCTAAATACGCATTTTCGAATAATCCCACTCTAAAAATATTCAAAAGTAAACGAACCGCTGACTGCTCAAAACGGTTGCGCATAAAAGCTTCACCGTGCTCTTTTATACCCATTTGGTATGCTTCAATCACTGGCTTGATGTCATTATTTCCACCAAATTGATCTACCCCAGCCATCATAACTTTGTAATGTCTTTCAGCAATAGTTAATTTTTCAACGCCCCATGATTTTCCTGCAAATACATCAGGTGTAGCTCCTTCATTGGCAGTAATCAACCAGTCCGTACAAACCACGCCGTCATAACCGTATTTATTTCTTAATAAATCAGTAATGATATATTTGCTAAATCCATTGCCTACATTTTCACCGTATTTTTTATCCTGATTATAAGAGATGGTATAATAAGGCATAACTGCCGATGCTTTTTTAGTTTTTCCGTTCAATTTAAAAGCACCTTCTAAAAAAGTTTTTAAATGGGTCTCAAAATTATTTCCTGGATACACTGCAAATTTTCCATACGCAAAATGACCATCACGACCCCCTTCTTCCGGACCGCCACTTGGCCAATGCTTCACCATGGCATTAACACTTTGATTGCCCCATCCTTCATAAGTATCAATAGATTGAGGAGAATTTTGAAATCCATCAACATAGGCTCTTGACATGTCTGTGGCTAATTTTGGGTCTTCGCCAAAAGTACCCACAAAACGATTCCATCTTGGTTCTGTAGCCAAATCAATTTGTGGCGATAAAGCAGTAGTAATTCCTAACGCTCTGTATTCCTTAGCGGCAATAGATCCAAATTTTTCTGTAATAGTGGGGTCAAAAGTTGCTGCCAATCCTAATTCCTCAGGCCATTGTGATATGGAACCGCCTGATCCCGCATTGTATTCAGAATCTTTATTGGCTCCATTTCTTGGATCAGAACTGTTATTGGATGGAATTCCCATTCCAATTCCTTCTACTAATGCTTGTATGTTGTTATTCCATTCTGCCGCAATTATGGGACTTTGAACTGAGGTCATTAGCACATGACGTAAATTATCATTGGTCAAAAATGCAATTTGTTGATCGGATAAATCAGAAGGTTTTGCATCACTTTTAGAAAATGGTTTTTCATTATAAGTACCGGTAAACATTCCAACTTCTTGTGCAGGAATAGCTTGATGTCTGCTATATAGCATTAATCCGGCCATTTGCTCTACCGTCATTTTAGCGGCAAGATCTTTGGCACGTTCCGCTACCGGTTTTCTCCAATCTTCATAAATATCTAACTTGCCATTTTTGTTCAAGTCTTTAAAAGCTAAACCATCTGCTTGTATGATTTTAACTCCAGATTTGGGCGAATACCCTAATGTTTGTCCACCTTTATTTTCAACAATGTTATGAGAGCCTTTAGGAGTTTCTGTCCATTTTTTTTGGGCATAAGTTTGCGTCCCAACAAGTAAAATTAACGCAGGAAATATTATTTTTCTTTTCATATTTTGGTTGTTGTATTTGGTATGTAAATAGCTTTATTATATTGGTTTAATAACACGAAAACTTATTTTAAAGGACAAAATCGGCATTATCTATCCTGTTTGTTTTCATCTAAAATACGAAAACGATTTCAAATATAACAAATAACGTGTCATATATACACAATGAAATAAAAATATTTTTTAAAAATAAATCGTTAATTCATTAAATTCAAGCCTTTTAAAAAATACTTTACGCAAAATAAAAGTGCTGTTTTAGAGATTGCTAAAACAAAAAGTCTATTAAAATAAAACCTGCAACCAAAAGAAGTATTTGAAAACGGGTATTCCGTTAAAATGGTTTTTTAGTTATTTTTACATCATTCTAATCAACCAAAAATGAATAAATTTTCAGCCTTACTTATCGCATTGATTTCGCCCATTTTTCTTTTTGGTCAAGTTAAAAACGATTCATTATTAAAAGAACTAGACAATACAGTCAATGAATATGGGTTGTATTTAAATCGAAAAGAGGCCGATATAAATAAACTTAAAGGGCTTTTACACTATACTGCTACAGACCTGCAAAAATTCGATATTTATGGCAAATTGTATGTTCAATACAAAGCATACCTGTCTGATTCAGCATTAATTTACGCTAGAAAGAGCGTGCTGATTTCTCAAAAATTAAAAAACCCAGACAAAGTAAATGAAGCAAAATTAAATGTTGCCTCGATAATGGGAACTTTAGGAATGTATAAGGAATCCCTTGATATATTGGAAACAATAAATATCAATTTGACGCCAAATCTAAAGGGAACGTATTATTGGACGAATCGGATTATCTATGGTTATTTGAATGATTATGCCACTTACAGTCAAGAAAAAAAGGAATATGGTGCGTTGACAAAAAAATACAGAGATTCGGCAATGCTTTATTTTTCGCCAGAATCCATAGAATTCGGTATTGCCAAATCAGACCAATTATTGGAACATGGACATCCGGATCAAGCGATAGCATTGCTGCAGGTATTCTTTTCCAAAATAGCAAAACAAGATCCGGAAAGAGCGGTTATAGCCTATATTATTTCGGAAGGATATCGATTGAAAAAAGACAAAGAACAGGAAGAAAAGTGGTTGATT
>JBJOQF010000315.1:0-13768 GCA_046050185.1 Bacteroidota bacterium | reverse complement strand
GGGGTTTTATCTTAATACTTTGTACTAATTACTTAATACTTCTTTATTTTATAAATTCAATTTTTTGAGCTTCTTCTTCGTTAATACTGTCAAAGAAACCTTGTTCATTCATCCAGTCATCGCTAAATACTTTACTCATATAACGAGAACCATGATCCGGGAATATGGCAATTACATTACTGTTTTTATCAAATTCACCTTCATCAGCATATTGTTTTATTGCTTGCATTACTGCTCCTGATGTATATCCAACAAACAACCCTTCTTTTCTAGTAATCTCTCTGGCAGAATGTGCACTTTCTTCATCAGTTACTTTCATGAACTTATCTATAAGATCAAAATCAGTTGCTGATGGAATCAAGTTTTTTCCTAAACCTTCAATTCTGTAAGGATAAATTTCATCATTATCGAATTCTCTGGTTTCATGGTATTTTTTTAATACCGAACCAAAAGCATCAACTCCAAGAATTCTAATATTAGGGTTTTGTTCTTTTAAGTATTTTGCTGTTCCAGATATGGTACCTCCTGTTCCACTACAAGCAATTAGGTGTGTGATTTTACCATTTGTTTGTTTCCAAATTTCAGGACCGGTCGATTTATAATGTGCATCAATATTCAATTGATTAAAATATTGATTAATATAAACAGAACCTTTCGTTTCTTCATGCAAACGTTTCGCTACATTATAATACGAGCGTTCATCATCAGCAGACACATGTGCAGGGCAAACATAAACTTTTGCTCCTAAACTACGTAGCATGTCTATTTTATCTTTAGATGATTTAGAACTTACTGCAAGAATACAGTTATATCCTTTTATAATACTTACCATAGCTAAACTAAATCCAGTATTCCCGGAAGTAGTTTCTATAACAGTATCTCCAGGAGATAAAATTCCTTTTTTTTCAGCTTCTTCGATTATATATAATGCAATTCTATCTTTAGATGAATGTCCCGGATTAAAAGCCTCTACCTTTGCATAGAAATTACCTTCTAACTCTTCAGTGACTTTATTTAGCTTAATAAGTGGAGTGTTACCTATTAATTCTAAAACATTATTATAAGCGTTTATTTCTTCTTTCATAAAAAAATAGTTAGTCGCAGGTAATTTCTAATTTAACCACGAACGTTGCAAATTTAACAAAAAAAATCTAATTACTTTTTAATTTTTTCTAAATCTAATAAAAAACTAAATTCTTTTGCTAATTCCTTTATAGCTTCAAACCTTCCAGACGCTCCTCCGTGACCTGCATCCATGTTAGTATCAAGATATAAGACATTAGCATCTGTTTTCATTGTTCTCAATTTTGCGACCCATTTCGCTGGCTCCCAGTATTGTACTTGTGAGTCGTGAAGCCCTGTAGACACATACATATTAGGATATTTTTGTTTTTTTAAATTATCATAAGGAGAGTATGACAACATGTATTCATAATATTTCTTTTTATTTGGATTTCCCCATTCATCATATTCGCCAGTTGTAAGCGGTATACTATCGTCAAGCATTGTAGTGACTACATCTACAAAAGGGACTTGTGCTATTATTCCATGATACAGTTCAGGTGCTAAATTCACCACAACCCCCATTAACAAACCTCCGGCAGAACCGCCTTCGGCATATAAATGTTCTGGTGAAGTGTATTTTTGATCAATCAAAAATTTAGAACAATCTATAAAATCAGTGAACGTATTTTTCTTTTTTAATAATTTACCGTCTTCATACCATTGCCTTCCTAAATCTTCACCGCCGCGAATATGTGCGATCGCAAATATAAAACCTCTATCTAATAATGTTAATCGTGTTGAAGAAAAAGTGGCATCCATAGAATGCCCGTAAGAACCATAAGCATATTGCAACAAGGGATTATTCCCGTCTTTTTTCAATTCTTTTCTATACACCATTGAAATTGGAATTTTGGTTCCATCTTTGGCTGTAGCCCAAACGCGTTCTTCTTTATAATTATTTTTATCGAATTTACCTCCAAGAACCTGTTGCTCTTTTTTGATTTCCTTTGCTTTAGTTCGCATATTGAAATCAATAACCGAAGAGGGAGTCGTCATAGATTGATAACCGTAACGCAAAATTTCTGTTTCAAAATCTACATTGGTTGTGGTGTAAGCGGTATAGGTTTCGCTTTCAAAAGGCAAATAATATTCTCCTTTCCCACTCCAAGGCATAATTCTAATTTTGTTCAAACCATTCGAACGTTCTTCAACCACTAAATAATTAGCAAAAATTTCGATGTCTTCTAATAATACGTCTTCTCTATGCGCAATAATTTCTGTCCAATTTTCTTGTGATGTAGCAGTTTCTGGCGTTTTCATCAATTTGAAGTTTTCTGCTTTGTCTTTATTGGTTAAAATATAAAAACTGTCTTTATAATGATTGATGCTATATTCAACTCCTCTGATTCTTTTTTGAAAAATTTCAAATTTCCCATCAGGATTATCAGCATTTAAGATTCGATATTCTGTTGTAAGTGTGCTTCCAGACTCAATTGCCAAATATTTTCTGGATTTAGATTTTGCAACTTCAACATTATACGTGTCGTCTTTTTCAAAATAAACTAAAACATCATCCGCTTGTTTTGAACCTAATTTATGTTTGAAAACTTTATCAGAGCGCAAGGTAACTTCGTCTTGTGATGAATAAAAAATAGTATGATTATCATTTGCCCAAACAGCAGTCCCCGTAACTTTTTCTATTTTATCTTCTAAAATTTCATTGGTTTCTAAACTTTTAACTTGAATAGTATATATTCTTCTTCCAACTGTATCGGTACTAAAAACGGCTAATTTATTATCTGGACTAATACTCAAACCACCTAATTGAAAATAGGATTGGTCTTTGGCCAACTCATTACAATCAAACATGATTTCTTCTTTTGCTGAAAGGCTTTCCTTTTTTCGAGAATAAATAGGATAATTTTTTCCTGTTTCAAAACGGGTGATGTAGTAATACCCATTGTACAAATAAGGAACCGATTCATCATCTTCCTTGATTCTGCCTTTCATTTCTTCGAATAATTCCTTTTGAAAATCCTTAGTCTGAGCAGTCATTTTATTATAATACTCATTCTCTTTGTTCAGATAGTCAATAACTTCAGGATTTTCTCTATCGTTTAACCAGAAATAATTATCGATTCTTTCGTTACCAAACTTTTCTAGTTTTTCAGGAATTATTTTGGCAACTGGTAATTGTATATTTTCTGGCATGGTTTGCGTTTTATATTAAGTGACGTTACAAAAATAGCATAAACACATTTTAAAACGATTTAATTTTCTATCTAATTTAACATTGCTTATTACAGTGAATGTAGTAATTTCGTTATTCAATATTTAAAATTTATCAAAATGGATTTAATGGGAATGATGGGAAAACTAAAAGAAACCCAACAAAAAATAGAAGACACAAAAAAACGTTTAGACACTGTTCTTATTGATGAACAAAGTACTGACGGTTTATTGAAAGTTACTTTGACTGCCAATAGAAAAATAAAATCAATCACAATTGACGATTCTTTATTAGAAGACAAAGAACAACTTGAAGATTATATGATTTTAGTCCTGAATAAAGCAATCGAAAAAGCGACTAAAACAAATGAAGCAGAACTTGATGCTGTTGCAAAAATGGATATGCCAATGATTCCAGGAATGGACAATCTTTTTAAATAAAAAAGTTTAAAGTTAAAGGTTTAACGTTTTTTGATCGCGCTAAAAACATTAAACCTTAAACTTTAAACAAATTTTTCAAACACTGCTATACTAATTTTTGTAGTGTTTCCATAACATACGTATGCATCACCTCACGATAATCAAGATGCGTTACTATTCTCAATTTCCCATGTCCTATAGAACTGATTGAAATATTTTTTTGTTTTAACAGTTCAATTAAATTCTTTTCGATGCAATTTGGAACTAATGAAAAAATCAAAATATTAGTCTCAACAGGTTCTACCGAAGCTACCCAACTTACCTTTTTCAATACTTCGGCAATTTCTTTAGCTCTTCTATGGTCATCGGCAAGACGGTCTATATTATTATCCAAAGCATAAATTCCGGCTGCTGCCAAATATCCTACCTGTCGCATTCCTCCACCTAATATTTTTCGGATTCGCAATGCCCTATGAATAGTTGCTTTATCTCCCAGTAAAACTGAACCAATTGGTGCTCCCAATCCTTTGGACAAACAAACCGAAACAGTATCGAATAATTTCCCAAATGCTTTTGGATCTTGCTTTTTGGCTACCAATGCATTCCAAATTCGGGCGCCATCCAAATGAAATTTCAAATTATTAGCATCACAAACCTGTTTTATTTTTTGTAAATCTTCCAATTCATAACAAGCCCCACCTCCTTTATTCGTGGTGTTTTCTACACAAACCAAACTCGTTAATGGACTGTGATAAAATTCAGGATCATTAATCGCTCCAGCCACTTGTTCCGCAGTTATCATTCCGCGATTTCCATCTAATAAGCAACATGAAACGCCACTATTAAAAGAAACTCCTCCGCCTTCATAATGATACACATGCGCATATTTATCGGCAATTAATTGTTCGCCTGGTTGTGTATGTAATTTTATTGCCGTTTGATTTGCCATTGTTCCCGAAGGAAAAAAAAGCCCTGCTTCCATCCCGAATATTTCGGCAACTTTAGCCTCAAGCTCAATAACAGTAGGATCTTGTTTGTATACGTCATCACCTACTTTGGCATTCAGCATATGTACCAACATTTCGCGAGAAGGTTTGGTTATCGTATCGCTAACTAAATTTATTTCCATATTAATTTTTTATTTTTAGCAGGGACAATTCGGGAATTGTCCCTTCGTAAAATTTTTCTATTTTTGTGCCACAAAATTACATAATACCGTTTGTTATTTCAAACTAGTTCAGTTAAAACTAAATTAAATGAATGATATAACTACATTTTGTATAAATATTAAAAAATAGACCTATTTAATTACTATAATTTATGACAACTACCGAACAAATTAAAGGTATTATGGAGCGCCTTGGTGCGTTGAGGAGGTATCTTTGACGTTGATGCCAAACTGATTGAAATTTCAAACGAAGAAGAGAAAACCTTTGCACCTGACTTTTGGAACAATGCAAAAGAGGCTGAACTTATCGTAAAAAATCTTAGAAACAAAAAAAAATGGATTGAAGATTACAACAAAGCAGTCGAAATGACTGATGAGTTGCAAATCGCCTATGATTTTTATAAAGAAGGAGAACTTACGACTGAAGAATTAGACGAGCAATATTTGCTAACAGCAAATCATATTGAAGCGATTGAATTCAAAAACATGCTTTCGGACGAAGGCGATACTTTGAGTGCTGTTGTACAAATAACCGCTGGTGCCGGCGGAACTGAAAGTTGCGATTGGGCCGAAATGCTCATGCGTATGTATATGATGTGGGGTGAAAAATACGGTTATAAAATAAAAGAACTGAATTTCCAAAAAGGAGAATCTGCTGGTATAAAAACCGTAACTCTCGAATTTGAAGGCGATTATTCTTTTGGCTATTTAAAAGGAGAAAACGGCGTACACCGATTGGTTCGAATATCCCCTTTTGATAGTAATGCCAAGCGTCATACTTCATTTGCTTCCGTTTATGTTTATCCGCTTGTAGATGACAGTATCGAAATTGATATTAATCCTGCCGATATTGAAATTACAACTTCAAGATCCAGTGGTGCGGGAGGACAAAATGTAAATAAAGTAGAAACCAAAGTACAACTGTTTCATAAACCAACCGGAATTCAAATACAATGTTCAGAAACGCGATCGCAACAAGATAACAGACAACGTGCGATGCAAATGTTACGATCTCAATTATACGAAATTGAGTTAAAAAAGAAACAGGCACAACGCGCTGATATTGAAGCTGGTAAAATGAAAATAGAATGGGGTTCACAAATCAGAAATTATGTGATGCAACCCTACAAATTAGTCAAAGATGTTCGTACCGGTTATGAAACCAGTAATGTTGACGGCGTTATGAATGGAGAAATTGATGAATTTTTGAAAGCCTATTTGATGATGATGGGACAGAAAGAAGAAGAATAAATTTTAGCTTTTTAAGTACTTTCAATTTAAAATAAATAACACAAAATATCCTCTCCACTTTCGTTTATCGAAATGTTTGAGAGGATTTTTTTTTAATTTTCAACAAGTTTATTTTTTTAATACTATTTACAAACCACTTTTCAAAACATTAAAATTACCCATAATAATTGTTGGGTTTTGTTTAGGGTCTAGCCAATTTACGATCAACTTCATATACTCTTCATTAATAGCAACACATCCCGCAGTAAAAGAAGGTTTTTTTACAGCCAAATGAAAAAAAATTGCACTTCCTTTTCCTTTAATTACAGGATTTGTATTATATTCTATAACCATACAATACTTGTAGGCATCATTATTTAACAATAAATTTTCATACGATTTTGCATTGGTAGCACCTTTAACATACGTATTATAATCCTCTGAATTTGGATCATCAATCCATTTATCATCAGCAGTAGTTTGTTGGTTTTCCAATAGTGTGTTTAGTTGTTTTTCATAGGTATATAATTTTCCTAAACGAAATATTCCAGTTGGGGACTTTCCATCACCTTCATGTTTATTAAATGGCATTGCAAACCCATTTTTACCTATACCAACTTTTACTGGATCATATTTCACAACCCAATTCTTCTCTTTTTTTTCTAAGGCTACAAAATAAGCACTATAACTTTCTGGCTGATAATTGTAAACCACCAACAATTGTTCGCTATTTTCTAAATTACTTTTATTATGCGCCACAATTAATAATGCATTTTTAATTGTAGTATTATTTATTTGAGCCTGTAGCTTATGACAAAAACACACTAGTATAGACAAAAACAAAAATCGGGTTAAAAGTTTCATTTTATTGTAGATATAGTATTTTCCAATTATTGCGAAAGTCCCGTTAGCTTTATAAATTAGATTGTACACTCCCCTGCAAACGTACTAAATTTATCGTAAAGCCATTGCAGTATTTCAGTATCGATTTTTAAAAGCGCTAATTTTAAAACCTTTATTCATTTTAGCTATACAAGTACTCCTTTTAATCCTGTTAAAGAATCCCGAAATATTAGGAATTATAATCTCAATTTGTTTTATTTGACAACTATAACTAAACCAAATCCAATTTACGCTTAATGAAATCCTATTCCATCCAAGAAATAAATGAAATTTTAAAAGGAGTTATTGTGGGAAGTACTACCCGAAATATCACAGCTCCTGAACAACTTGAAGCAGCTAATGAATCTGAAATTTCTTTTATTGGAAACAAAAAATACGAAAAATTCTGGGCAACCTCAAAAGCTTGTGTTGCAGTTGTAAATGAAGATATTTCAATAGAACCAGGAGAAAATAGGGCTTTTATAAAAGTGAAAAATGCTGATTTAGCCATGTCGCAAGTTTTAGCTCTTTTTGCGCCTCCGACCCCACTATTTAATACTGATATTCATCCAACTGCAGTTATAGATCCAACCGCAATTATTTGTGATGGTGTAAGAATTGGCGCAGGTTGTTATATTGGACCTAAAGTTGTGCTCGAAGACAATACAACACTATATCCAAATGTTACTATTCTGGATGAATGTACCGTAGGAAAAAATACTGTAATCTGGCCTGGAGCCGTAATCAGAGAGCGTTGTCATGTTGGAAATGATTGTATTATACATCCCAATGCGACAATTGGAGCAGATGGTTTTGGTTTTCGCCCTGATCCACAAAGAGGTTTAGTGAAAATCCCACAAATTGGAAATGTAATTATAGGCAATAGCGTTGAAATTGGTGCCAATACCTGTGTTGACCGAGGAAAATTCAGTTCTACCGTTTTAGGTGATGGTTGTAAAATTGATAATTTAGTCCAAATTGGACACAACAGTAAATTAGGTCGTTTCTGTATCATGGCCGGAAATAGCGGATTGGCAGGTTCAGTAACGCTAGGAAACGGGGTCATTATTGGCGGAAGCGCTTCTATAAAAGACCACACAACCATAGGCGATGGTGCCATTGTAGGTGCTGGTTCAGGTGTTACAGGAGATATTCCTGCCGGAAAAACAATGTTAGGTTATCCAGCTGTTGAAGCTCGTGATGCATTAAAACAATGGGCAATTTTGAAAAGACTTGTAAATGAATCCAAAAGCAAATAATTGCTTTATTTTATTAAATTCATAAAAAAACAGAAGTTAGCTTCTGTTTTTTTGTTTTAATACCAGACATAGGTTCTGTTTCCTTTCTAAACCAATTAAAATAATAAAATTTTATTTATTTGTATTTTGTATTTTAGCCCAAACTATTTTTTAATATTCTTTCATCATGGATTTGAACTTCAATAAAAACGAAGACCATAATAAACTTTTACTTTCGACATTGCGCCAAAAACTAAGCTTGGTTAAATTAGGTGGAGGTGAAAAGCGTATTCAAAAATTACATGGAGAAGGCAAAATGACTGCCAGAGAACGCATCGATTATTTGCTTGACGCCAAAGCCAAAAGCATAGAAATTGGAGCGTTTGTTGGTGAAGGAATGTATGCAGAACACGGCGGATGTCCATCAGGTGGTGTTGTGGTTAAAATTGGATATATCAAAGGGAAACAATGTATTGTTGTAGCCAATGATGCCACCGTAAAAGCGGGTGCTTGGTTTCCTATTACGGCAAAGAAAAATCTCCGTGCACAGGAAATCGCAATGGAAAATCGGTTACCAATAATTTATTTAGTAGATAGCGCAGGGGTTTATTTGCCTTTACAAGATGAAATTTTCCCAGACAAAGAACATTTTGGTCGGATTTTTAGAAATAATGCTCAAATGAGCAGTATGGGAATTACCCAAATCGCTGCCGTAATGGGAAGTTGTGTTGCTGGCGGTGCCTATTTACCTATTATGAGTGATGAAGCCTTAATAGTTGAAAAAACAGGAAGTATTTTCCTTGCAGGAAGTTACTTAGTTAAAGCTGCCATTGGCGAAAGCATCGACAACGAAACATTGGGCGGAGCAACCACGCATTGTGAAATTTCGGGTGTGACGGATTATAAAGCCAAAGATGACAAAGACGCATTAGACAAAATAAAAAATATAGTTGACAAAATAGGTGATTTCGACAAAGCGGGTTATAGCCGAATTAAAGCAGAGAAACCGGCATTAGATGAAAATGAAATCTATGGTATTTTACCAAAAGCTCGTAATGAACAATATGACATGATGGAAATCATCAATCGTCTGGTTGACAACTCTGAATTTGAAGCTTATAAAGATGGTTATGGTCAAACCATTATCACAGGTTATGCCAGAATTGACGGTTGGGCAGTAGGAATTGTTGCCAATCAACGAAAAGTGGTAAAAACAAAGAATGGTGAAATGCAGTTTGGAGGCGTAATATATTCTGATAGTGCTGACAAAGCCACTCGTTTTATCGCTAATTGCAACCAAAAGAAAATTCCTTTAGTATTTGTTCAAGATGTTACTGGTTTTATGGTAGGTTCTAAATCAGAACATGGTGGAATTATAAAAGATGGCGCAAAAATGGTGAACGCTGTATCTAATTCAGTTGTACCAAAATTCACTGTTATTATAGGGAATTCTTATGGTGCCGGAAATTATGCTATGTGTGGAAAAGCGTATGATCCAAGATTAATTTTTGCCTGGCCAAGTGCAGAACTTGCCGTTATGGGAGGAACACAAGCAGCGAAAGTATTGGCACAAATTGAAGCTTCTTCGCTTAAAGCAAAAGGAGAAGTGGTAGATGAAACGAAAGAAAAGGAACTTTTTGACAAAATAAAAGCTCGATATGACGAACAAGTTTCTCCTTATTATGCAGCTTCCAGATTATGGACTGATGCCATAATCGATCCTTTAGAAACCAGAAATTGGATATCTATAGGTATAGAAGCCGCCAACCACTCGCCTATTGAAAAGAAATTTAATTTAGGTGCTATTCAGGTTTAAATCTCAAATGACAGATTTCAGAATTTAGATTGTAGTCTTCAGTGTTGAGGAAAAACTTAAGTAATTAAAACATGAGAAAAATAGTTTTATTCTCCTTTACAATATTATTCTTTGTTCAATGTGGCTCCATAAAAAAGTACAACAAACATTTGAATGATTTGATAGCTGAAGATAAATTAAAATCGGATGTTGATTTTACCTATCGAAAATTACAGGAATTACACCCCAATTTATACTGGTATATTAGTAAGGAGGCTTTAGATTATAAATTTGACAGTCTAAAAACGACCATTACAAAACCAATAACAAAATTTGAGTTTTACAAAAAAATAAGTGCTGTTGTTGCAACTGTTCGAGAAGGTCATTTGATGGTTTATCCTCCAACAAAATTAATGACAAAAAAAGAAACCAAAACCCTAATAAAAAAAGGAACTGGTCCTTTTTCACAATTTGATTTCAATCTTTTTAATGGAAAATTATATGTTACCAAAAATAAATCCTACGACAAAACCGTATTGCCAGGAACTGAAGTAGTTGCTGTGAATGGAACAAAACCAATGGACTTGATTCAGGAATACAACCAATTTTATAGCTCAGACGGTTATAATACCACTTACAAAACTAATATTTCAGGCAAGCGGTTCTCTTCGTTTTTCTTTAATGAAAATGGAATTAAGGATAGTCTGAAATTTGATTTCAAATATAATGATAGCTTAAAAAGCATTACAATAAAAAGAAAAAAAGAAGATATAACTGCACATTCTAAAAAAATTAAAAAAAAACTAGTTGTTAGGAATAAATCCAAATCTAAAGAAATCAGAAAAAAGAAAAGGGTTAATGGTTATTATTCCGTTGAAAAAAAATATAATAGGAACCTACATTTTTTAGAAAAAGACAGTAGTGTAGCTATAATGAAAATTAGAAGCTTCAAAATTGGAGATTATAAGACTTTTTATAAAGAAAGCTTTAGTAAAATTGCAGCGTGTCAGTCAAATACACTTATTATAGATTTGAGAAATAATGGAGGTGGACGAGTAAGTGAAATTGCTGATTTATATTCTTATTTAGCAGACTCTACTTTTGTTTTTTTGGATAAATCTGAAGTAGTTTCAAAATCCAGCTTGTTTAAAGGAGCCTATTTTTATGGAGGTACTTTTGCTGTTAAAGCTTTAAAAACGATTTTTTCTCCAATAATATATAGTTATTTGCTATTGACGGTCCATAAAGACCAAAACGGAAAAAATTATTATACAACACAAACTAAGCCGCATAAAGTGAGTAAAAATGCCTTCAAAGGAAAAATTTATGTACTTATCAATGGGGGAAGTTTTTCAGCTTCAAGTATTATTTCTTCTAATTTAAAAGGTTCCAAAAGAGCATTTTTTGTGGGTGAAGAAACTGGCGGAGCTTATAATGGTACTGTTGCAGGATTTACACCTCGTGTGAAATTACCAAATACTGATATACAAATTCGTATTGGATTAATGTATATGGCTCCTTATTTCAAAACTACTTTAGAAGGTCGTGGCATATTTCCTGATATGGAAATAATTCCCACAATTGAAGACCAAATAAAAGAAAACGATCCTGAAATGAATTGGATTTTAAATGATATAAAATTAGGCCTTTAAAAAATCCCTGCCTGTTTTCATTTTATTACATACTTAAATCAACATTTAATCTATCTTTATGTTATTGATTAATAGTTATTTGTACCTTTACTTCATCTTTAAAACATTAAATACTAATCGCCCTTACCTATCATTTTTTTCAATGCAATAAAAAGTATTTCTGAACATTTGAATTATTTAATTATCAGAAAAAATGAAAAAAATTCCGATTGCATTCTTAAGCATATTGCTACTGGTTATACAGTTTGTTGTTGCACAAACGGTAGCGGGAAATGATGATTCATCTAAGCAAAGTAAAAAAATTTACTTCGAGTCGGGTATTAATCTATCTATGCCGGTACACATTCAAATGTATCGCTCGCATAGATTTGAAATTGGCATTAATATAAGAGTATGGGAAAAAATTTCACCAAAATGGGATTTGGGTTTTAAAGTCGATTATGATTATTGGCTTATCAAAAAAAACCTCCCAGCATTAACCTCTGAAAGCACATTAAAGGAAAGGGCATTATATAGTAACTTTAGTATATTTTCCTTAAAAATTAATACTCAATATAGTTTCACTCCAAAATGGTATTGGGGATTAGAATCAGGATTAGGTTATGCAATTTCAGATGCAGACAGAAAATTCGGACTTGGTTTTGTATCAGAATTTGGTGGACCCCAGCAATTTGGGCTATCTTCCGGTTTTTATCTGGGAAGGTATTTTATCATTGGTAATAAGAAAAATAAATTAGGCTTATCAATGGATTTCACTCAATTTTTAGCTCATGGTCATGCTGAAAATAGTCTTGGTTTAAAGATCAAATACAGCTTCATACATTAATCTTCTTTATTGCTATTATCATTTTTCCTTAGAAGATAATTTTCTTGGTAGATTATATCCAAAATATTTTTATACATCTATAAAAATCAGTAACTTAGTATTAAATTTTTATAAACTATAATAGTATTATGAGCAATATAAAAAATTTAAATAAGTGGGCGAATACACACACTTATTTATCACTTGATTTGGTACGAATAGCACTTGGTATTTTTTTGTTTACGAAAGGGATTTCTTTTATAACAAATATCCAATACTTACAAG
Organism: Bacteroidota bacterium; assembly: GCA_046050185.1. GTDB lineage: Bacteria > Bacteroidota > Bacteroidia > Flavobacteriales > Flavobacteriaceae > Flavobacterium. The sequence goes on along the minus strand of JBJOQF010000315.1, from coordinate 1,059 downwards.
ATTTAATATCTCCAATTGACAAAATTGGTGGCGGAATGTTTCTGATACATTACATCGCACCAGCTCATATGGTTGGAGGAATAATGATTGCGTTTGGTTTACTTACCAGATGGGCAATAATAGCACAATTACCTATACTGATTGGGGCAATTATTGTAAATTTTATGGGGGAAATGCAGTCTCAAAACTTATTATTCGCATTTCTTACACTTGGCATCTGTGTATTTTTCTTGTTTTATGGAAGTGGGAAACATTCAGCAGATTACTATTTTAAAATGCAAAAATAAAAATAAAAAAAAACATCCTGTTTTGAAAACGGGATGTTTTTTCTATATCTAAAAAGTAATATTTCTATATACGCTCTAAAATTTCTTTCCTTTTTATTTTTCCGTTTTGTGTTTCAATAAATTTTGAAACATAAAACACTTCTTTAGGTCTTTCATATTTATCTAAACCATCAAAAATAGTTTCGTCAAGAGGTTGTTTTTCACCTTCGATAATTAGAGCTAGTTTTTCGCCTAAAGTTGCATCCTGAATTCCAGCTACAAAAAATCTAGAGTGAATTTTATTTGATAACTTTTCCTCAATTTGTTCCGGAATCAGTTTAATTCCTCCGCTATTTATTATATTATCAATACGCCCTAAAAAAACAAATTCATTTTCATTTATTAATTCGACCAAATCATTTGTAACAATTATTTCTTCTGAAATTTTTGGTGCATTAATCACTAAGCAATTTCTATTATCCTGATAAATTTTTATATTAGGTAAAACGGAAAATGCCTTCTCTCCTATTTTTTTGGCAGCAATATGGGTAATTGTTTCGGTCATACCATAAGTTTCATACCCTTTGGTACTCAGTTTAGAAAGGCTCTTTTCAAGTGCTTTACTCATTTTTGCTCCGCCAACTATCATTTTTTTAACGTTTTTTAATTCCGTTAATGAATTTTGGGCTTGCAAAGGTACCATAGAAACAAAATCATATTTAGTTTCATTATGCAACAAGGGATTTGAACTTGGAGCTACAAAATCCATATCAAGACCTAAAATAAAGCCTCT
>JBJOQF010000314.1:0-15929 GCA_046050185.1 Bacteroidota bacterium | reverse complement strand
CGAAGAATTATATACTTCCTTTACAGGAAATTCTACTCGGAATATATTCCAGAAATTGAAAGAAAAATTTAATCTTGAGCATGATGTTGAAGATTTAATTTTGAGAAAAAGAGCTATTTTCAATGATGCTTTTGATAGTAAAGAAGATTTGGAATTATTAGAAGGTGTTGAAAAATTAATCAAAGAATTACATGAAAATGGAATCCAATTGATTTTAGCTTCCTCCGCTTCAAAAGTTACTATCGAGCGTGTTTTTCGTCGCTTTAAACTGCACGAATATTTCACTCATGTTGTGAGTGGGGAGGACTTTCCTAAGTCAAAACCACATCCTGCTATTTTTCAGCACGCTGCGAGTTTATCGATTGCCCCAAAAGAAAATTGTATTGTAATTGAAGACAGTACTAACGGAATTAAAGCTTCAAAAGCTGCCGGGATTTTCTGTGTGGGTTACAATAGTGTTCATTCAAAAGACCAAGATTTATCAGAAGCTGATGTGGTGATTAATCATTTTAATGAATTAGGTTTTAATGAAGTGAAAAATATTGATTCCAAATTAAGTAATAATTAACATTTAAGAATACCTGAATTTGTAAATTTGGAAAACATAAAAACTGATACTATGAAAAATATTCTAATTGCACTTGCTGTCATCATTGCAAATTTTACTATTGATGCACAGGTGAAAACACCACAATCAAGTCCGAAAGCTACAATTACACAAACAGTAGGGTTGACAGATGTAGAGATTAATTATTCAAGACCAAGCGCAAGAGGAAGAGCTGTTTTTGGTAATTTGGTTCCTTTTGGTAAAGTATGGAGAACCGGAGCAAATGAAAACACAACTATATCATTTAGTGATGATGTAGTTATTGATGGAAAAACTTTGAAAAAAGGAAAATATGCTTTGTATACTATTCCAAAAATTGAAAGTTGGGATGTATTATTTTATTCAACGACTGATAACTGGGGTAATCCAGCAGAATGGAATGAAACTAATGTAGCACTTAAAACTACAGTTAAACCGGAAACTTTATCTAAAAACGTCGAAACATTTACTGTAGGAATAAGTGGTTTAGATAACAATTTTGCTTTTTTAGAAATGTATTGGGAGAATTCTTATGCAGCAGTAAAATTTGAAGTACCTACTGAGAAAAAAGCAACTGCCAGTATAGAAAAAGTGTTGGCTGGTCCAGCCGCAGGAGATTATTTCTCATCAGCACAATATTTATATCAATCTAACGGAGATATAGCTAAAGCAAGAGCTTATGTGGATAAAGCATTAGAGTTGAATCAAGATAAACCATTCTATTATTACCGTTTAAAATCTTTGATTCAAGCTAAACAAGGAGATAAAAAAGGCGCTATTGAAACCGCTAAATTATCGCTTGCCGCAGCAGAGATAGCTAAAAATCAGGATTATGTAAAAATGAATAAAGACAGTATAGCTGAATGGAGTAAAAAATAAATCTTCTTCCTGTTTTCAAAAAAAAATCTGTCTTGAATCTTTCAAGACAGATTTTTTTTTTTGATTTAATCAATAATTAAGTCTTTTTGCTTTCTGAAAATTGTCCATTGTAAGAGTAAAGAAATCACAATCGTTAACAAGGCACCAATGAAATTAAGCCATAAATAACCCAGTTTTTCTTCTCCACTCGGATAAATGTAAATGGCAAAGTAATAAATTATAAAAATGGCTAATTGACTGAAAATGGCGCTGCTAAAAATAGCTTTGGCGTGAACCTTTTTGACATAGAAACCAACCAGAAAAATTCCTAAAACGGTGCCGTAAAATATGGATCCAATGATATTTACCAATTGAATTAAATTTTCGAATAACGTTCCGATACATGCAAAAAGAATGGCAATAATACCCCAAACCAGCGTGAAAAATTTCGTAGCATTAAGATAATGCTTTTCTGATTTTTCTTCTTTAAGATTGCGTTTGTAAATATCTATTGCCGTGGTCGATGCCAATGCATTCAGTCCTGAAGCCGTGGATGACATCGCTGCCGAAATAATTACCGCGAGCAATAAACCAATAAGGCCTTTTGGTAAATAATTAAGGATAAAGTGAAAAAACACATAATCTTTATCGTTAGTTTCACTGTTGCTATCGGCTTTTAGGATAATTTCTTTGGCACGATCTCTCAAATCTTTTTCTTTGTTGGATATTGCAATTAATTCTTTTCGAAGAATTGGATTGTCATAATCCTGATTCAGCTGATCGATATACAATAGATTAATTACTTTTTTATCTTCAGAGAGTGCCTCCAGCTTTTTTTCTAACGTATGATATTCGCCTTTGTATTGGGATTTCTCAACGATAATTTTATTGTTTGGGTTAAAATTTAAAGGAACCGGATTGAATTGAAAAAAAACAAAAACCATTACTCCGGTAAGCAGAATGAAAAATTGCATCGGAACTTTTAGAAGTCCGTTCATTATCAATCCCATTTGGCTTTCGCGAACTGATTTTCCTGATAAATAACGTCCTACTTGAGATTGATCAGTACCAAAATAAGCCAGTGCCAAGAAAAAACCGCCTGTTATTCCGCTCCAAAAAGTATATTTTTCTTCTGGATCAGTTGAAAAACTAACAATATTCATTTTGTCATTTGCCCCGGCGATATGCAAGGCATTGGTAAAAGTCATATCATTTGGCAGATAATGTAAAATCAGAAAAAAAGTGATTAACATTCCAGACATGATTACGAACATTTGTTGTTTTTGAGTCACGTTTACAGCTTTCGTCCCTCCAGAAAAGGTATAAATAATTACCAAAAATCCTATTATAATATTCATTATGGTAAGGTTCCAACCCAATATTGCTGACAAAATGATAGCTGGAGCATAAATGGTAAGTCCTGTTCCCAATCCTCTTTGAAATAAGAAAAGTATGGCGGCAAGCGAGCGTGTTTTTAAATCAAATCGTTTTTCAAGATATTCATAAGCAGTATAGACTTTGTATTTGTGGTATATTGGGATAAAAGTGACACAAATAATTACCATGGCAATAGGCAATCCAAAGTAGAATTGTACAAATCCCATTCCGTCATGATACGCTTGTCCAGGAGTTGAAAGAAAAGTAATAGCGCTGGCTTGTGTGGCCATTACCGAAAGACCAACCACATACCAAGGTGTTTCATTACCACCTAGAATGAAATCTTCTACATTTTTACTTCCTTTTGTTTTCCAAGCACCATAAATTACAATAAATAACAAAGTGACTATAAGTACAATCCAATCAAATAGTTGCATAATTTAAGAGTATAATTCCATTATTAGATAAAAAATCAAAATATAAATAGCATTGGCTACGAGAACCCATGTATAGTTTTTTTTCCAGGTTTTTATTTTTTTTGTTTCCATTTTTGGATTTTTTAATTCTTGATTTTTTGAGCAGGAATCGTTACAGGAGATTTTAGCGAAATCATATTTGATACTAATCTAAAAGCACCCGGAACCCCTTCTGGCAATTCCCTGAACAAACTCAAACCAGTATAAATATAATATCCTTTTCCGTAAGGAGCGACTAACAAAGCACCCTCTTTTGGTGTTTCTCCTTTATCATTTGAAGATAAAATAGGAGTGAAGGCCTTGTCAAATTCATTAGAATAATACAATCCTTGTTCCTGTTTCCATCCTTCAAAATCTTTTGAAGTGATTTTATTTGGGAAATTCATTACAGGATGATTTGGTGCTAAAAATCGAACTTCGGCATTTTCTTCGGTAACTCTGTCTCGTGAAATTTTGAGCGGAAACGGAGCAATATTAGTCAAAGCAATATCATCAGGTGTATTGTATTGTACCAGCATTGTTTTTCCTTCTTTTACAAAATCAAAAAGGATACTTTGTTTATTTGCCAATGTTTGAACTGTATTGTAAGCCCTAATTCCAGTTATTACTACATCAAAATTAGTTAGTTTTTCAGGAGTTATTTCTTCGGGTTTTAACAATGTTACTTTATACCCCATTTGCGTTAAACTTTTTGGAACATCATCGCCGGCTCCCATGATATAGCCAATGCGTTCTTCATTCGTTTTTAAATCCATTTTGATGAATTTTGCCTCAGCAGGTTTCAAGACTTGTTGCTTGGTAATATGATTGAAATCGATGATGATTTGGTCTTTATTATATTCTGTATTGTCAATGACTGCAATGCTTTTGGCAACAGCTTCATCAGGTTGATTTGGCGGTGTTACTTCAAAATAAACGATTTGTTCGGCTCCTTTTTTTTCTAAATTAAAAGGAATAAATTTTGGAGAAACAATCCAATTGTCGGGTAATTCCAATTTTAAATTACCTTTAATTGCATCTTTTCCAGCTTTGATTTTTACTGCTACGGTTTTGTTTTTATTATCCTTAAAAAGCGCTACTTTGTCCAGAATACTTGTCGTTATTTCAGGAACAATATCTAAATAATTATACATTTCACCTTTTACGCCATCATTATACTTATAGACAACGGTTCGCTCAAAAGGAATGTCAATTCCATTGATTTGGATGTTAAAAACGACTTTTACGTCCCTACTACTATCAGGAATTCCAATATTTTTTTGTTCTTCGACTGTATAAATACCTTCATTACCTTTTTCTTTTAACCAATACGGTTGTGTGTAATCTATGGTTTTAGGCAATTGTAAATCCAGGTTTATGTTTTTTAAAATATTAGCATTTAAAGCTGTATTTTGAGGAGTATTTTTTTGTTCCGGAAAGGTGGTCACACTCATTAATTGCATCGGAATAGTACTTCTATTTATGGCCTCTAGTTTTAGTTTTACAATGCTGCCGGGAGTTGCTTCTTGATTTTGGGCAACTGCTTCAAGATACAATCCGGAACAAGCGGCAATAATTTCTTTTATTGCAGACGATTTTAATGTAGTCCAATGCTTTTCGTCTAAAGATAGCATCATCGTGTAGGCTTTCGTCAAATTTGGAATACTGGCTGAAGGATTTGTATGATCAAATTGTGAAGCGATGGTTGTTAATAATTCTCCAATAGGTTTTCCGCCTTTTACACGGTTCCAACTCGTGTCAACTCCTTCAAAAATTGAAGATTTATTTTTTAATGCTTCGCCATTTATAAATTCTAAATATTCGGTTTCTTCACCACGGCTTCCTGTACTTCCAAAACCCTGCGACTGATGACGACTGCGGCTCAAAGCGGCAATTTCCTGATTTGATTTTCCAATTGCAGAAAAATAGGTGCCAATTTGCATTTCCACTAAATTAGATTTGTCTGCGGCATCAAATTTTTCTTTGCTGCCATAAAACCACCATGAAGTATTAAAAAACTGACGTTTGGGTTGCCAAGGCTGAACTAATTTTAGTTGCTCCGGAAAAAAACTTGGATTATTGGCTAAATCAAAACTTTCAACGCTCAACATTGCCGATGCTGTATGATGACCGTGCGTAGTTCCCGGAGAGCGATGATCAAATCGATTGATGATTACATCAGGCTGAAATTTTCTAATGGCCCAAACAATATCAGAAAGCACTTTTTGTTTGTCCCAAATTTCTAATGTTTCAGTTGGATTTTTAGAAAAACCAAAATCATTGGCACGGGAAAAAAACTGTTCTCCACCATCTATTTTCCTTGCCTCTATAAGTTCTTGAGTTCGGATTACTCCCAATAATTCTCGCAACTGCGGGCCTATTAAATTTTGGCCTCCGTCACCGCGCGTCAAAGATAAGTAGCCAGTTCTTGCCTTAGTTTCATTTGATAAATAAGAAATCAAACGGGTATTTTCATCATCAGGATGTGCGGCTATATAAAGGACTGAACCTAAAAAATTAAGCTTTTGGATTTGATTGTAAATTTCAACAGAATTTAGTTTTTGAGGTTGTTGAGCGGTTGTTATTTGGAAACAAAAAAGGAAAACTATAATAGCTTGGAGGTGTGTTTTTTGCATTATTTAAAATTTAATTTGCAATAGCTTCAAATGTAGGAATTAAATAATTTTTTCTGAAATGTTTTTGGTTTTCTTTAAAATAAAATTTGATTTCATAAAAAAAGAGAGAACCTGATTTGGCTCTCTCTTTTTGATTGTATGAATTAGTCTTAATGTTTTCCATTTCCACGACCATCATTTCCATGATTACCATTTTCACGACCGCCTTTTCGACCACCTTGGTTACCATTATGGCGATCATTATTATATACTTTATTGCCTTTTGAACCTATTGTTCTTTGAGGTCTACCGTGATAACCTCTATAATATTTTACTTTATGATTTTTAAAGTTACTATAAGGTCTTGAACCATGATAATCGTTTAATACTACTTTATATCCATTGTACAAATCATAGTTTCTATATGGTCCAGGCAAATATCGTGAACGAATCCATCTTCCTCCTCCAAAATAAATAAATTGTGAAGCTCTTATATCATAGTAAGCTTCAATATCGGGTAAATAATAATAGTCTACATTAGAATATCCTACAGGACCCCATAAAGGTGGTGTACCTATGTTTACATTTACTGAAACTTGCGCGTGTATCGAACTTGTTACTAAAAGGATTATTCCTGCCGCAATTAATTTTAATGTTTTCATTATTCAAATATTTAATTAATAATTATTTGTATTCACTATTTAAGTCAATACTTTATCTGTAAATCCAACAACTGTGCCAGTTGAAAATAGTTAACATATTATTGGGTTTTAGTTTTTATAAAAAAAGAGAAGTTTTGTAGCTTCTCTTTAAATTTATTAACCGGATTACAATAAAAGAATCAATAAAAGAATAACGATTATAATTGCACCAACTGAAAGGTAAACACCATTTCCTGTAGATCTTAACTCAGCATTAATGGCACGAACTTCTTTTCGTAGTGCTTTTTTTTCTGATGATTTCATGGATGATTTATCCATTGCTTTAATTTCATCTAAACGAGAAAGCATTGTTTTAACATTTTCTGGAATTTCTTTTGTATTACTTGTTACTGTGATTGGATTTTTTTCAGCAGCAAAAGTAGAGGTTGGAATTGCACTTAATGATAATACCATTATCATTAAATAAAAGGTAGCTTTTTTCATCTTGTTTTTAGTATTAATTAGTGTTTCATTACTGTAAAGATAAAATGATACTTCAAAAAAGGACTTATACAATTCTGGCTTAAAATTATATAATTCACACCTTTATTATATAATATTGAATTTATTATAACCCGTTGGGTGTAATTAGTTTTGATGATAATTTTTCGTCAGTTCGAGTGATTTTCGATAGAAAATCGTATCGAGAACAAGAAAAATTTCATTAAAAACGATTTTCGATACACGTCACTTCGAGTGCGAAGCATATCGAGAAGTTTCGTTCCGTTCTACTGCACAAAAAACACTCGAATTGACGTTTTTAATAATTACACCCAACGGGTATTTATTATAATTGATTTAAAATTAGAATTTTAAAATTTTTATTTTATTTGTAAATAACAGTTCGAGGCTTTGCCAATTCAAAATCTTGAAAACCAAAATCAGTGGTTTCAAATGAATTTGTTTTAAAAACATTTTCGCCTACACGAGGAATGGAAGGGTAGTAGGATAACGATATTTGGAAAGAACTAAATACTAAATAATCGTTATTAATAATAAATCCAATACCAATTTTAGAATAGGCTTTACTTTCACTAATTTTCTTTTTAGCAGTTCCAAGCATTGCAATTGAATAGTTGAAATAAGGATTTACGCGAAATCCCCAGATATTCCATGGAGAATAGACTTGAGTCTGTAAAGTTAATACCGCTTTTTGAGTACCATATTCGGCACTGTTAAAACCAGATATTCCATAATTTTCATTAATTGTAAGTTGGTCACCAATAGAATTTAAACGGTTTATGCCCAAAATGAATTGGGGTTTAATAAACTGTCTTAATTTCCATTTTCCAATACTAATTAAATTCGTAAAATAATTTGCTTGGAATGATACAGCAGTCTGGTTTGTTTTCGATTTGTAAAAAAAAGAGCCAAATTCAAAATTAGCGCTTAGAAAGCCCCATTTATAAAAATTACCAAATGTAGCCCGACCACCTAAATAATAACGTCCTGTATTATTCTTATATTGATACCCTCCAGTTATACCATAAATTTTTCCAATGGGAATATCTTCAATTACACCATTTTTAAAAATATATTTGTCTTCAATAAATTTACGTGAAGTAATACCAATCCCGGTAAGAAAAAATTTTTCTCCTGAATAGAAATCAATTGGGTCATATATAGCGGTTGGACTTTCAATATATTTTATATTTAAAAATCTACCAGACAAAATTAGATTGGTAGTTCTGTCGCCTTCAGTGTTTCCTTTGAATAAACGAAAAGCATGTCCTGCCCATAAATCTTGCGAATTGTATTTGAAATTTTGGTTGGCATATATCAAATTAGAATCTTGTAGTGTATCTTTTCTAAATTGCTGATCTACGTAAATTCCAGCCGCCCATTTTGCAAAAGGAGAATAAAAAGGGCGGTCAATATTGATACTTTTTGCGTAATAACCATCCAAATCAATATGATAACTCAATGTTGTTTTGATAAATGTATTTTTGATGTTAGGAATGCTATAGGCTAAACTGTAGGCGCTTTTTCCATCGCTGAATCTATTTTTGTATTGATTGTTGAATTCATGACCTGAACCCAAAAAATTCCGTTCATTTAATTCGAAAGTCGCTCTGGAATTAGAAATAGATCCTTTTGGTATTATACTCCAAGTGTCTAATACCCGAATATAAACATCAACTGAATCGGGATTGTTTTTAATTAATTGAGGCGTTATACTAACTCTGCTTACAAATCGTTGAGTTCTAATCAAACGCTCTGATTCTTTCACTAATAAGGAATCCAATAGTTCATTTTTTTTAAAAAGTAATAAATTTTGGATAGCCTGTCTATTAGTTTTAATGTGTATTCTATTTCCGCTTCTTTCGGCCCAATTTCTAGGTCCTCTCGTAGTATCATTTTCTGAAAATCCAAAAGGGTCGAGCGTAATTATATTGATATTTCGGATAGTTCTGCCTTCAAAATCGAGGTGGTTTTTCCGAACTACTTTTTCTTTCTTAGTTTTTAAGTTAACAGGCCTAAAAATTAATTTATGTATTAATTTAGTGAATTTCCTTTTTTTGGAATAGGTTTGAATATCCTTATATACTTCAGAAGAATCTTTTTTTAGTTTATCTACCTGAGAAAAAGAAACCTGACAGCAACAAAAGAGTACAAAAATTAAAATCAGTTTTTGTTTTTGAAACATCTTAAAAAATTAATTTTAAAAATAGATTTTGAAATTTTAAGCAATTAATTTTCAGAACGATTTATATCATTTTCGGTGGTGGTTTCTGTAAACACAGGCACCGTAATATCTGTTTTGATTATGATTTTTTTTGCGGAAGTTTCAGGATCAAAAAGGGGTAATTTAATATTGCGCCATGTATATGTTTTTGGTAAATCATCACCCATTAAATAGCCCCAAGGTTCCAGAGATTCTATTCTGTCAAAAATTACCTTGAGAATAGCAATTATCGGAATAGCTAAAAACATTCCGGAAATTCCAGAAATTGCTCCGCCTATGATAATCCCAATAATGGAAGCAAATGCATTTATTTGGACTTTTGAACTTACAACTAATGGGACTAAAATATTATTGTCAATTAATTGTACAATTATATTTACTACAATAACACCAACAATTATGGATAAGTCAGGCGTACCGGTTAATGATGCTATGATACTTAAAGCACCGGCAAATAATATTCCAACATAAGGGATTAAATTTAAAATCCCCGTAATAATTCCCAATAAAACAGCATATTTTACGCCTATTATCATGAATCCAATTGTTGTTAGTACAGAAACCAGAATCATTTCTATAATTAAACCAACAATATAACTTTTTACGGCTACTTTTATTTGGGAAAGAATATCCTGTAATTTAGGATGATACTCTTTTTTTATCAATTTAGAAAAGAACAACATAAAATGGGTTCTGTATAAAAGGATTAAAAAAGTATAAATAGGAATCAAAATAATATTCAAGAGTGTATCTGTAAAGGAAACTAAGGTAGTGCCAAGTAATTCTTTTCCTTTTTCCATTGAATCTCCTGTTGCAGTGTTAAGATATTCTTTTTGTTCTCTTGAACTTATGTTGAAATTTTCCCGTATATATTGTTGAATATTATGAATATGAATAGTAATGTTTTTCTCAATTTTATTAAAATCATTCGCCATTTCACTAACCTGAATGGATAAAAATGTAAATAACCCTATAAAGAGTAAAATAAACAGCAAAACAGTTATCATAACCGCTATTACATGTGGGAAACGGAGTTTATGTCTTATAAAATGAGCAATTGGTCTTAATATTATAGCAAATATAAAGGACAACAGAATTGGGATTAAAATTTCCTGACCGATATAAAAAATATAACCAAAACTAATCAAACTCAATAAAGTCAGTGCAAGTTTTGCGTAAAATGGAAGTTTTATAGTGTCATTCATATTTTTCGTTGTATTTATATTGTATTAAATTAAGTACAAGTAAGTTAAAATTTAACAAGCAAATATGATGGAATAAAAAACCGAAACCGTTATATGTTTTTTTAAAATAGTTATATAATTCCCACTTATAAAACTATAAATTTAGTCATGGAATGAATAATATCAAGGTGTTAAATACGAATTAATCTATGAATTCTGTATCATCAAAATGGTTTTTAATAATTGAAATTCCTTTTTGCAAAAGCAAATTATTAGGAAAGATTACTATTTCTCCATCATGGGTTTTTAAGTACACATGAAAAGCACCTATATCTTCAACCTCTGCTTCAATAGGAAAATCTTTGTCATGAATTTTTATTATATCACCAATTTTAAACGGAAATGAAAAGAACAAAATAATACCTGAGGTGATGTTACTCAAAATAGACCATTGGGCAAACATGGCAGCGCCTACAACAGTTGTAATAGAGGAAAGTGCAATAAAAATATCTTTAGTTTGAACTCCCCATATTATTATTAAAGCAGTTACTGCCAGAATATTAATAAATAAATGAATGTATTTGATGACTAAATTAGTTCGATGTTCAATAGTGTGACTAGACTTAGCATAACGTCTTACCAGTTTTGAAGTGATAATTCGTAATAAAACGAACAAAATCAATAAAATTCCGGTTGCAATTAGTTCTTTTGTGTATTGTTGAAATAAAGCCATGTCCATAATTTAATTATGCTAATTTACTCAAATATTCATAAACTTTGTCCGTTGGCATACCCATAACATTCGCATAAGACCCTTCAATTTTTGAAACGCCTATAAAACCAATCCATTCCTGAATTCCATAAGCACCTGCTTTGTCATAAGGTTTGTAATTTTCAAGATAATACAAAATGGCTTCATCACTTAATTCATTAAAGCTAACTTTAGTCAGTTCATTAAGAACCGTTGTTGCTGAAATAGTTTTAAAACAAACCGAGGTAATCACTTCATGCGTAGTATTTGATAATGATTTCAGGATTTCGAAAGCATCTTGCTGATCTTTTGGTTTACCCAAAGCTTTGTTATTATGCCAAACAATTGTATCGCTTGTTATGAGGATATCACCAGGTTGCAAGTCCCCTTCAAAAGCGTTGGCTTTCAATTCAGCCAAATAATCAGTGATTGCAGCCGCTTTTAATTCAAGAGGATAAATTTCTTCAATTTCCTTTAACTTGATTTCAAAATCCAAATCTAAATCTTTGAAAAATTGTTGGCGTCTTGGAGAACCCGAAGCTAGTATTAGGTTGTATTTTTTTAGTTTATTTCTAAGCATTATATTTCATATTTATAGTGATAACTCCAATGGATATAATCCCAAAAAAGAGAATCCATTTCAGTAATAAACTCAATTTGTGAAAATCATTTTTTGTTTTTGCTGTCCAAATTTTAAAAGTAAAGTAAAGAAGTGGCCCTAATACAAAAAACATCAAATAGAGTGTTGCAAACTGCAACTGGAAAAGGTAATTGTTTATGTAAAAAAGAATAGCAAGAATAGGAATAAAACTTAATGCAAAAACTATTTTTGAAGTTCGGCTAATTCCTATTGCAATAGGTAAAGTATTCATTCCTTGATTATAATCGCCATTTACATCTTCTAAATCTTTCACGATTTCCCTGATAAAATTAAGAATAAAAGTAAACAGTGCATAATCAAGAAGAATAGAGAAAATTACCGCCATTTCTTGTTGGTTGCCTTCATAAGTTGCAGGATATAAATCAAAAATCCCAATGATAATTACACTGAAAGCAAGCAACAAAGCAACAATAATATTCCCTATGAGTATCATTTGTTTTAAACTTGTAGCATAAAAATAAAGTGTTGCAGCTATCAAAATAAAAATAGAAGCAAAGCCAGGTTTCTGTATAACATTCGATAAATAAAAACCAATGCCAACACCAATGCAATTAAGTGCAACATATATATTGTAAGCCTTTGTCTCAGAAATACTGTTGCCTACAACTACATCCTTTGGTTTGTTATCGTTATCCGTATCTTGGTCAAATATATTATTAATCACATATCCGCCTGCAGCCAATAAAACGGTAGATAGAACTAATAATCCATATTGCCAGTCATTTAAAGCCAAAGAAATATTTTGAAATTTAAAAAACCCATATCTGAAAACAAGCTGCATAAAAGCAAGCATGAGTAGGTTTTGATAACGAATTAGTTTTATAAATGGGGACATTTATTTCATTTAAAATTTATAATTCAATAATTTAAAATAACAACTAATCGTGTTTTCCATCAAAATGTGCCATCCATTTTCCCTGTGCTTTCATGACTTGCTCGATTACATCACGAGCAGCCCCTTTTCCTCCGTTTTTATGCGAAATATATCTTGAAATGGCCTTGATTTCTGGACTTGCATCTTGTGGACAAGCAGGTAATCCCACTAATTTCATCACGTGATAATCTGGAATATCATCTCCCATATACAAAACATGTTCCGGATTTATTTGGTAAACATCAGTATATTCATCAAATGTTTCCACTTTGTTTGGTGTTCCTAAATGAATATCAGTAATTCCAAGATTTCTAAGCCTTACGCGAACACCTTCGTTGCTTCCTCCCGAAATAATGCAAACATTATAACCGCTTTCTACAGCAGCTTTCATGGCATAACCATCGCGAATATTCATGGTGCGCAGAATTTCTCCTTCATTGGTTACAAATACGGAACTATCAGTAAGTACGCCATCTACGTCAAATATAAACGTAGTTATATCATTCATTATTTCTTTATAACTTTTTGCCATTATGCTGTATAGATTGTGTTAGTATTTTATAAATAGTTCGGTAATTTTCATTGGATAAAAAGGCTTCATGTGCTTCAATAGTAGCAATATCATTCCTTTTTGCCGGTCCGGTTTGTGCCTTTGAAGGCGAAATGGTCATTATTTTTTGGGCTGTTTCTGCAATTAGAGGTTTTAGAATATCAAATGGGACTTGATTTTCCTGGCAAATTTCGCTTCCTATTTGGTACAAATGATTGGTGAAATTATTGACAAAAACCGCAGCAACATGCAATGCTTTTCGTTGTTCCGAATTGATTGTAAAAACGGTATCAGAAATTGCTTTTGCCACGTTATTCAATAATTGAAAATCAGTTGCATTTTCGCTTTCTAAACAAATTGGAATGGTTTTAAAATCAACAGCTTTATTTTTGGTAAATGTTTGCAAAGGATAAAAAACGCCTTTTCGGTTATTGTTATCCAAAGCATTCAAGGAAACACTTCCGGAAGTATGAACCACTAAACGATTTTTGAACGGAAGTTGTGAAGAAACATGGGCAATTGCATCATCTGAAACAGCAATAATATATAAATCAGCTTCTGCCAAAGTATCCCAATTATCAGTAATTTTATTAAAATTAAGTAGCTGCGATACGTTTGCAGGTTGCCTTGAAAAGACTTGAACCAATTCTATTTCTGACCCCAAATTTTGGGAATTCTGAAATGCCGCAATCAAATGTTGCGCTACATTTCCAGAGCCAATAATTATTACTTTAATCATTTTACAAAATTAGCAAAAAAATATTAAGGGTTTTACTCAATTTTTGAACGGCTGATAAACTGCAATTAGCAATGAATATGCTTTTGTATCGAAAAAAGGAAGGCTTAATTTTGGATTAAATTAACAATTGTACGAATATAGA
The DNA here is from genome assembly GCA_046050185.1 of Bacteroidota bacterium. Taxonomy (GTDB): domain Bacteria; phylum Bacteroidota; class Bacteroidia; order Flavobacteriales; family Flavobacteriaceae; genus Flavobacterium. The sequence continues at coordinate 1,750 of JBJOQF010000314.1, read as the reverse complement.
AGTCAACATTTTTAAGTACTTTTGTCGCACTTTAATAAAACGTAATCCCTTACAAATGATTAAAAAAATATCCTCTATTTTGTTTTCTACTCGATTAATGGCTATGCTTTTCCTGACATTTGCCGTAGCAATGGGAACAGGAACTTTTATCGAAAGCAAATACAATACTGATACTGCAAAAATTTTGGTTTATAACGCTTGGTGGTTTGAAGCCATAATGGTGTTTTTTATGATTAATTTCATAGGAAATATTAAAAGATACCAATTGTTAAAAAAAGAAAAATGGGCCACTTTATTGCTTCATTTGGCTTTCATTTTTATCCTTTTGGGAGCTTTTGTAACCCGATATATCAGTTATGAAGGAGTGATGCCCATTCGCGAAGGCGCAGCAGAAAATCAGGTTTTTTCAGATAAAACCTTTCTTACTGTTTTTGTAGACGGGGAGTATAATGGAGAAATGAAACGTAGAGTTTTTGAAAAACCATTGTTGCTTTCGCCGGTTACCAATAATAATTTCACCATTTCAAATAAATTCGCCAATACTAATTTTGAAGTAAAATACAAAAACTTCATTATGGGGGCTAAAGAATATATAAAGCCAGATCCTAAAGGTTTCTTATATTTTAAAATTGTAGAAGCAGGAGATGGAGGACGTCATGAACACATGCTGAAAGAAGGTGAAATTCAAAACATTCACAATGTTTTATTTTCATTAAATAAATATACCGAAGGTGCGATAAACATCACTATTACCGGTGATAGTAGTACTATTGAAACACCATTTGAAGGTAATTTTATGCGTATGGCTGATAAATTACAAGGAAAGGTAACTAAAGGAATTGCGCAACCATTGATGATGCGTTCCTTATATACTATTGGTGAAATGCGATTTGTTTTCCCGGATCCTGCTGTAAAAGGAGTGATTGATTATGAATCTAAAAATGATTTCAAAGCTAAGAATCATGATGACGCTTTGATTCTAAGTGTGAGTGCCGATGGAAAAGAAAAAGAAGTAACAATTATTGGTTCCAAAGGTAAAGTAGGGGAATCAAAAACCGTTAAAATAGGGAATATTGATTATACATTTTTCTACGGAAGTAAAGCGTACGTTTTGCCATTCAAGATAAAACTGAATAAATTCATTGCCCAAAAATATCCAGGAACGGAAAAAAGTTATTCTTCATTTGAAAGTAAAGTTACGGTTCAGGATTCTACAGACTCATTTGATGCCAGAATTTATATGAATCATGTTTTAGATTACAAACAGTTTCGCTTTTTTCAATCTTCATTTGATCCAGACGAAAAAGGAACGGTTTTATCCGTAAATCATGATTTTTGGGGAACTTGCATTACGTACGCTGGTTATTTTATGTTGTTTTTTGCCATGATGTCAATTATGTTTACTAAGTATTCTCGTTTTGCTGACTTGAAAAGAAAACTGGAAGTGGTAAAAACGAAGAAAGCTAACCTAACGACTATTTTGGTTTTGTTGTTTAGTTTAAATGGTTTTGCTCAAGGTCATGATGCGCATCAACATCAATTACCAAGCGAGAAACAGATTGATTCTTTATTGAATAAATACAAAGTTCCAGAAGATCATGCGGCTAAATTTGGACGATTGATTATTCAGGACGCTGGAGGAAGAATGAAGCCCGTTAATACTTTTTCATCTGAATTGCTTCGAAAAGTAAGTCACATGGAAACCTATAAAGGCATGAATTCTGATCAGGTATTATTGTCTATGACGCAA
>JBJOQF010000313.1:0-7678 GCA_046050185.1 Bacteroidota bacterium | reverse complement strand
ATATTACTAATCCACGCTTTTGAAATTCCTTCGGTTGCAGCTGCATAAACTCCATAAATAAAAAAAAGTAATGCAATAGTATAAATACTTTTACTGAAAGCCATTCCAAAATAGACTATCGCAAATAAAGATAATCCAAATATAAACATCTTCTTTAAACCTATTTTATCTGCTAAAATACCTATTGGAAAGGCAGAAAGCGCATAAACTAAATTGTAAAAAATATAAACTCCAATTACGTTTGCGTCATCAAGCCCTGCTTGTTTCGCTTTTAATAACAAAAAAATATCCGAACTATTAAACAATGTAAATGCTAATAACCCAATTACAACTTTTCGATATTGTGTTGGGCTTGTTTTCCAATAATTAAGAAATGAAAAAAAAGGTGTAGTTTTTTTTTCGATTAGATGTTTTTTAGTTTTGTCTTTAATTAAAAATGATATCAATACAGCTAGCAAGCCTGGAATAAATGCGATATAAAAAAGCGTCTTGTATTGTTTTGGATAAAAATACAGATAAATTAAAGCAATAACCGGTCCTAAAACAGCACCGAAAGTATCCATAGATCTATGAAATCCAAATATTTCCCCTTTGGATTCAGCTGTAGCTTCATCTGATAAAATAGCATCCCTTGCCCCAGTGCGAATTCCTTTTCCAAAACGATCAATCGCTCTCGCAAAAAATATCCAAAGCGGAAAAACAAATACTGCCATCATGGGTTTTGAAATAGCACTTAAACTATAACCCAGTTGAACAAAGGGAACTCGTTTTCCTGAATTATCAGATAACTTTCCAAAATAGCCTTTGCTCAACCCTGCCAAAGCTTCAGCGAATCCTTCTAAAACACCAATTAATGCAATTGAAAAACCAATCGTTTTAAGATAAATAGGCATTATAGGATACAGCATTTCACTTGCAGTGTCGGTAAATAAACTTACCAATGACAATACCCAGACTGTTTTTGTTATGTATTTCAGTATTTTCATTTTGCCTATTTTTTAAATGATAATTTCAATCCTAATTACAATTACCTTTCCTTTTTAGACCTTTTCTTGTTAAGCCATTTATTAGCCTTATACGTTATATAAGCAGAACCACTTCCTAAAATTGCTCCAGCTAAAACATCACTTGGATAATGAACCCCTAAATGCATACGAGAATATCCTACTGCACTTGCCCAAACGAAAGACGGTGTAATGACATACCATTTTGGATAAGCCATACTCAATGATGTTGCTGTAGCAAAAACTGTAGAAGTATGACCTGAAGGAAATGAATAACCACCACCCGAAATAACTTTTTCAATATCAGGGTACGTATTATAAGGTCTTTTTCTCCTTACTATATCTTTTAATGCAGTAGTAATAAATGCATTTACTAAAAAAGTTTCTCCAATGAAAATCGCCTGTTTTTTGATTGTACTATCTTTCTTTATCAATCCTAAGGAATAAATAATAATAGGAGTTGCAACACTAAATGGAGCAGCAGTATTAGTAATGAACTTAAAAGTGGGGTCTAAATTTTTATTCCTATTAACATTGATATCTCTTAAAATATTTATATCAATATTTTGGGCGTTTAAAAATGTTGCACAAAAAAGAAATACGGTTAAACAGCTTATTTTAAATACGTTGCTTTTATTTTTCATAGTATTGATTTTTTAAATCAAATATACTATAATACATAGAGCAATTTTCAACTAAATATTTCAAAATAAAATTCTTAAAAAGACCATTTTAATAAAAATAGGCCAATATGAAATTGTTTAATAATTTCACATCAGCCTAAAGCTAATTCTTGTATTTAATTGTACTATTTTATAATTGCAGCATAAATTACTTCTTGAATATCCTCTCGAATATTTTCTTTTGATAATTTATTTTCAGTAGCCAATGGAAAAGTTCTATTGGATAAAAATACATAAACAATTTGTGTTTCGGGATCAGCCCAAGCCATAGTTCCCGTAAAACCTGTATGTCCAAAACTGGTCATAGAAGCACAACCACATGTAGGTCCTTCTGTTCCTAATTGTGGTTTATCAAAACCAATACCTCTCCTATTCCCTGCTGCACAAAAATAACAGGTATTGAAATCATTGAATGTTTTCTCTGAAAAATACTGGTGATTTCCATAATTCCCTTTTTGTAAATACAATTGCATCATTTTAGCAACATCCATAGCATTAGAAAAAATACCCGCATGACCTGAAACACCACCTTCTAATGCAGCAGAAAGATCATTTACATAGCCCTGCAAAATTTGATGACGAAAATAAGTGTCTATTTCCGTTGGAGGAATTCTGTTTTTATCAAACTTTCTTAATGGATTAAAAGTTGAATTATTCATACCCAGTGATTGATAAAAATTCTCTTGAATCAAATCCTCCAGTTTTTTACCTGTTGTATTTTCTAAATAATCTTTAAGAATCATGAAAGTTAAATCACTGTATTTATATTCTTTTTTTAATGATAATTTACTTTTAATAATCATTTTCATTATAGTGTTATGAAAATCATTTCTTATAAAAAGACTATCCCCCAATTGTTTAGAAAACTGTTCTTCAGAAACTCTTCTGAAATATTTTTCAGAAGGAAATTTCGACTTATCCATTGTAGCTTTATAAAAAGGAATCCCAGCAACAAGTCCTGCATAATGAGACAGTAATTCTTTGAAATGAATATCTTGCTTATCCGAATTTTTAAAAATTGGTGACATCGAACCTAATGTTGATTCCAAATTAATTTTTTCTTGATCGTATTGCAACATTACATTTGGTAAAGTAGCAAGAATCTTTGTTAACGATGCAACATCATAAATATCTGAATCCAATACTTTTAAAGCAGTATCATAAGTGTGATATCCAAATGATTTTTGGTAAATTACTTTTCCATTTCTTGCCACAAGAACCTGGATTCCTGGAGTCATTTTGGCACTGATAGCTTTTTTTGCAAGAATATCAATTTTTGATAAAACAGCAGAATTCATCCCTACATTTTCTGGAGTCGTAAATCCCAATCGGTTTAATTTTTCGGTTGCTAAACCATCATTTACTTTGAAATTTGTATTTATGGATACTGGTAATTTCCCTTTGGCTTCAATAGTCCCAAAAATTAATTCTGCAGAAACTATTTGTGCAATATCACTATTCTGATAAGAAACTACTAGTCCTTCAATATCATCAAAATTTGTAATGGGTAATAATGAATACGGTTTAGCAAAAATATCCAGAATAACATTATTGTTTTTAGCCAAATAATTTATCTTAAATAATTCATCTGATTTTAAGTCGCTATTTTTAAAAGCTACATCTGATTTGTGATATCCTATTATTACAGTTGTGAATGGTTTCAATTTCACTTGTAAACTGTCTAAATTAGTATCTAAAATTATAGTTATATCGGCATATTTTTTTAACGTTGAAACAAAATAGTCATTAGTATCATCTCCAATTTTTACATAAGCGATTTTTTGGCTTTCTAAATTTTTAATAGGTAATACAGAAGCTGTATTTTTTAAAACAGTAATTGCATTTTCATACAACTCATACTGTAAAGCTTCATTTTCAGGTGAATTTAATTCGGTAAATAAAGTAGCTGTTTCAATAGGTTTATAAGAATTCAATCCCGCTTTATATTTGAATTTTAATATTTTCTTTACGGAAAAAGCCAATCTTTCTTCACTTATTAAATTAGTTGAATAAGCCAGTTTAAATTTTTCAATTGCTAATGGAACATTTTCAGGAAATAATAAAATATCATTTCCGGCCATAAAAGCTTCAAAATTTATTTCACTAGGTATATTAAAACTGCTTATCCCTTTCATATTCAAAGCATCAGTAAATATAAGTCCTTTAAACCCTAATTTTTTTTGGAGAATATTGGTTACCACATTATAAGAAATCGATGATGGATAATTAGATCTTGATTCTAAACTTGGCACATTTAAATGTCCCACCATTACAGAAGAAAGTCCTTCATGAAACATTTTTTTGTAGGGATAAAACTCCACTTTATCTAATCTTTCTTTGGGAAAATTTATTGTTGGCAATCCTTTGTGAGAATCTGTTTCAGTATCACCATGACCTGGGAAATGCTTGCCTGTAGAAAACACTCCTTGACTTTGAACCCCTTTCATTAATGCGATGGCTCGTTCAGTAACTTTATATTTATCCTCCCCAAAAGAGCGAAAACCTATAATGGGATTTCTTGGGTTAGTATTAATATCAAGTACGGGGGCAAAGTTAAATTGGATTCCTAAGCGCTTGCTTTGTTCACCCATTTGAACACCAACTTTTTCTATTAGTTTCATGTCTTTGATGGCTCCAAGAGTCATATTCCAAGGATAACGATATGTAGAATCGAGTCGCATGCCCAAACCCCACTCGGCATCGTTGCCAATAAATAATGGGATTTTTGATTTTGATTGAAAACGATTAATGAGATTTGCTTGACGAACCGGACCACCTTGAAAGAAAATCAATCCTCCAATTTTATTTTCCTTAATCAGTTTGTCAATTGCGTTGAAGTGTATAGTGTCTTTATTAGAATAAGCGGCAACCATAAATAATTGTCCTATTCTTTCTTCTAGATTCATTGTATTATAAACACTATCTACCCATTTGCTGCCTTCGGTAGACAATTCAAAAAGCGTCGGAACATTACTTGATTTTTCACTATCAAGGTTCTCTATTTCAGACGGAATGTCAGTTAAAATTACTTTTGGCTTATTAATTTTTGTCCCGACACAACTAGTGGCAACAAAGAAAAACAAGACATAAAAAAGAACAATTTTGATGCCTATTTTTTTCATTGAACTATTTTTTAAAAAAAGCGACTATGCCAGCTGTCCATGGCTGGAACTTCCCAAGATTCATTGTATTCTTCTATATTATTAACTAAATTATTGAAAACGATTGTGTTTTCAGTAACAGCTTTATCTTTGACCATTTTCTTAAAATCAATCAGAGGCTTGTGAGCAATATGTTCCCCTAATTTAAAAGTAACATTCATTTTATCCAATAAATCTACATTGTATTTTTGTTCTAAACTTTGGATAAATTCTACAGAGGAATCGATAGAACAACCCGTTGCAACTTGAACTTCTTGATTTACGGCAATAATGATAAATCTGTTGTATTTTAATTGGTATGATGATTCTAAACTTGTACCATGAGCTGCCCAATTTTCAAGAAAGGATTGCAAGGCAGTTTCAATTTCAGAAAACTCCTCATCTGAAAATTTTCTATTCGATTGATAAATCCAAATTTTGGATTCTTCGGGTAAGTTTTCAAATGGGATATACATTTTTATTTATTTTAATTTTGAATAAAAACAGCATTAAAATCTGATTTAATACTTTATTACAAATCTTGGGCGTTAGCAATTAATTCGGCAATGTCCATAACTTTTACATCGTCCTCTTTTTCTTTATTTTTAATACCATCAGTCATCATAGTATTACAAAAAGGACAACCTGCGGCAATAATTTCTGGTTTTGTTTCTAATGCATCTTCTGTTCTCTCAACGTTAATTTCCTTATTACCAGATTCAGCATCTTTAAACATTTGCGCACCACCAGCACCGCAGCATAATCCGTTGGCTTTAGAACGTTTCATTTCTACTAATTCGGCATCTAATTTAAGAATCAAATCTCTAGGTGCTTCGTAAACATTATTGGCTCTTCCTAAATAGCAAGGATCGTGAAAAGTAATTCTTTTTCCTTTAAATTGTCCTCCTTCAATAGTTAATCTACCATCATCTAACAACGATTTCAAAAACTCGGTATGATGAACCACTTCATATTTACCACCTAATTCTGGATACTCATTTTTTAAAGTATTAAAACAATGCGGACAAGCAGTAACAATTTTCTTTGCTTCATACCCGTTGAGAACTTCAATATTCATCATTGCCTGCATTTGAAACAAGAACTCATTACCGGCTCTTTTTGCAGGATCTCCAGTACAACTTTCTTCAGTGCCAAGAACTGCAAAAGAGACATTTGCACGATTTAAAATCCGAACAAACGCCTTCGTTATTTTTTTTGCCCTATCATCAAAACTTCCTGCACAACCAACCCAGAATAAAACTTCTGGTTGCTTGCCTTGAGCTAGCATTTCAGCCATAGTTGGCACTATTAAACTTTCTGACATAATATTTTTGTTGATTCGGTTATTTTCCCCTCCCCAACCCTCCCCGAAGGGGAGGAAGCTGAGATTGAAATGTGTTACTGGATTGTTTTTGTATTATTTAAATTATTATTGCAATGTTATTATTTACTCCTACCTTCCAGTTTCAACTCCCTCCCCTTCGGGGAGGGCTGGGGAGGGGACTATTCATTTTTCCAATTCAAACGATCCTGTTGGTTATATTGCCAAGGGGCTCCATTATTTTCTATATTGGTCATCATTGCATTTATTGGCATTGGCGCGGCGCTTTGCTCCATTACTAAATAGCGTCTCATATCAATAATAATAGAAAGAGGATTTATACTTACGGGACATTCTTCTACACATGCATTACATGAAGTACATGCCCAAAGTTCTTCAGGGGTAATATAATCGTTTAATAATGATTTATTATCTGGAACAAAAATACCATTATTAGCATCTATATTTCTCCCTACTTCTTCCAGTCTATCCCTTGTATCCATCATTATTTTTCGAGGAGATAATTTTTTTCCTGTTATATTGGCAGGGCAAGAAGACGTACAACGACCACATTCTGTACATGTATAAGCATTCAATAATTGAACCCAATTTAAATCCTGAACATCACTAGCTCCAAACTTAGTAGGCAATTCGTTATCGTTAACTGGCGTTGCCGCAAATGGATCAGCGTTAGGATCCATCATCATCTTTACTTCTTTAGTAACTGATTCTAAATTATCAAATTGGCCTTGTGGGTTTAAATTTGCAAAATAGGTGTTTGGAAAAGCCAATAGTATATGCAAATGTTTTGAAAAATACAGATAGTTCATAAAAATCAAAATACCGGTAATATGCAACCACCAAAATATTTCGGTAAGAAGCATCACTAACTCATTTGACATTCCATTAAACAATGGTGAAATAAATTGACTCACGGGAAATGAACCTGCTTTGATAAAATGAGAAAAGCCACCAGGTATATTTTGTAAGTGTAAATCAGAAGCATTCATTAATAAAAACAATGTCATCAAAACAACTTCAAAATAAAGAATATAATTAGCATCTTTTTTAGGAGCACCTTCTAAATCAGAGCTTGAAAATCGTTTCAATTTGATTATATTTCTTCTTATCAAAAAGGTAAAAACAGCAACTAAAACTAAAATCGCCAATATTTCAAATGAAGCAATCAATACATTATAAGTAGTTCCCAAAAAAGCAAAAACTCTATGAGTACCAAAAAGCCCATCAATAATTATTTCCAATAACTCTATATTGATAATTATAAATCCAACGTAGACAATAATATGAAGTACTCCCGCAACAGGTCTTTTTACCATTTTTGATTGTCCAAGTGCAATCATAGCCATATTTTCCCAACGTACTTTTGCGTTGTCTTTACGGCTTACTGCTGTACCAAGATTGATATTTCGAATGATTTTTTTTATATTCATATAAAAATAACCAAAACCGATAACTAATAATATGGCAAATAATATATTATCCAAATAGCTCATATTGCTAGTTTTTTTC